>JBGXMX010000163.1:0-13778 GCA_041809245.1 Glaesserella sp. | reverse complement strand
CATCGTCTGCCACTTTTTTCATTTTAGCATTTGGAGCTTTTAAGGTGAGCTGTGAACCCATTGGATCAGTGACATAGTCAATTTCAGCATCTTCAAGGAAAGGCAAGCTAATGTCGTCGATAAAGGCAGAAAATTGATTGAATTTAATTTCCGTGTCGGTTGCTTCAACGGCATTTGGCGGGCAATATGACACGCCGCATTCTGCATTTGGTGTGCCGGGATTGACCACAAAAATGCGGATATTAGTGCCTTCTTCTTGTTGATCGAGTAGTTTGCGAAAATGATTTTGTGCCGCATCTGAAATTGTAATGTTCATTGTAAATCCTGATTATCTGAGTAAAATTATCGGGTATTCTATCCCTATCAATGCAGTTTGACCAGTCTCAATTATATGTTAAAAATGTTAATTTTATGTTAATTTGAATTGGAAAATGAAAATTGAGCAAAATATAAGTGATTTCATGGTTTCAGTACCAACCATTGTAGAAAATATTGACGTAATTCAAATTTTTAGACTCTAAATGTTAAAATTTTGTGGTTAAACTGGCTTTTGAGATACCTTTTCAGGTAGAATGGCGTGTTCATTTTATCTCGCAAAAATAGCCGAGGTAAAAATCCGATTTGAGAACTTAATGTAACTTTAAGGTAAGTGGGGGAATCAACGTTTATCTTTTTAGTTACGGCTCAATCAAGGGGTTACAGTTTTCTGTAGCCGTATTTTTAACCCAACAAAAAGTAGTGCAAATATGATTACAATTAAACAAGGCTTGGATCTTCCTATCAGTGGAAAACCTGAGCAAGTAATCCATAACGGTAATCCTGTTAGTGAAGTTGCTGTGCTTGGCGAAGAATATGTGGGTATGCGCCCTTCAATGAAGGTGCGTGAGGGTGATGTTGTAAAAAAAGGTCAGGTTCTTTTTGAAGATAAGAAGAACCCCGGCGTTTTATTTACTGCTCCTGCAAGCGGTACGGTTGTTGCAATTAACCGCGGTGAGAAACGTGTTCTTCAGTCAGTCGTTATTAAAGTTGAGGGTGATGAGCAAATTACCTTTAGTCGCTATGCTGCGGCTGACCTCGCCTCTTTAACAAGCGAGCAAGTGAAACAAAATTTAGTGGAGTCAGGCTTATGGACTGCATTCCGTACCCGTCCGTTCAGTAAAGTACCGGCATTAGATGCGGTGCCTTCTTCTATTTTTGTCAATGCGATGGATACCAATCCGTTAGCGGCCGATCCTGAAGTGATTTTAAACGAGCACAAACAGGATTTCATTGATGGTTTAACGGTATTAAATCGCTTATTTGAAGGCAAAAAAACGATTCATTTATGTCGTGCTCCGGATAGTAATACGCCAAGTGCCGAAGTGGCGAATGTAAAAGTAACATCTTTTGCAGGTCCTCATCCGGCAGGTTTAAGCGGTACGCACATTCACTTTATCGATCCTGTTTCTGCAACGAAAAGTGTATGGTACTTAAATTATCAAGACGTGATTGCGATTGGTAAATTATTTACCACCGGTGAGTTATACACAGGTCGAGTAGTGTCTTTAGCGGGTCCTCAAGTGAAAAAACCTCGTTTAGTGCGTACACAACTTGGTGCAAACCTTTCTCAATTCACTGCAAACGAATTAGCAGAGGGTGAAAACCGTGTGATTTCAGGTTCTGTATTAAGCGGTGCGAAAGCGAGCGGCGCACATGACTATTTAGGTCGTTATGCATTACAGGTTTCTGTGATTGCAGAAGGTCGTGAGCAAGAATTCTTAGGTATGATTGCACCATATTCACACAAATTCTCTATTACTCGTACTGTGTTAGGTGCGTTTAGTAAGAAACTGTTTAACTTTACGACAGCAGTAAACGGTAGTGAACGTGCAATGGTGCCAATCGGCTCTTATGAGCGTGTCATGCCGTTAGATATTTTACCGACATTGTTGTTACGTGATTTAGCTGCGGGAGATACCGATTCTGCTCAGGCATTAGGTTGCTTAGAGTTAGATGAAGAAGATTTAGCGTTATGTACGTTTGTCTGCCCGGGTAAAAATAACTATGCACCGATGTTACGTGCAGCATTAGATAAGATCGAGAAGGAAGGTTAATCAAATGGCTTTAAAAGATCTTTTCCATAAAATGGAACCGGCTTTCCAAAAAGGCGGAAAGTATGAGAAATTCTATATTCTGTTTGAAGCAGCTTATACGATTTTCTATACTCCGGGTACAGTAACTCAAAAAGATGCTCACGTTCGTGATGCGATTGACTCTAAACGTATGATGTTAATCGTGTGGTTAGCGTTGTTCCCTGCCATGTTCTACGGTATGTATAACGTGGGCGCACAGTCTATTCTTGCATTAGGCGTAGGTGACTTTACACAAAACGTGGCTCAAAACGTGGCAAATGATTGGCACTTTGCATTAGCAAATGCGTTCGGCGTGTTATCACAAGATGCAGGCGTATTAGGTAAAATGTTAATCGGTGCGATTTTCTTCCTACCAATCTACTTAACTATTTTTGCAGTAGGTGGTTTCTGGGAAGTATTATTTGCAATGGTGCGTAAACACGAAATCAATGAAGGTTTCTTCGTTACTTCTATCCTTTTAGCGTTAATCGTTCCTCCGACATTACCATTATGGCAAGCAGCATTAGCAACAACCTTTGGTGTTGTGGTTGCAAAAGAAGTCTTTGGTGGTGTAGGTAAAAACTTCATGAACCCTGCATTAGCTGGCCGTGCGTTCTTATTCTTCGCATATCCGGCACAAATTTCGGGTGATCTAGTTTGGACTGCGGCAGATGGCTTCTCAGGTGCAACAGCACTTTCTCAATGGGCTCAAGGTGGTCAAGCTGCACTTAAACACGTTGCAACAGGCGAAACCATTACTTGGATGGATGCATTCTTAGGTAATATTCCGGGGTCTATCGGTGAGGTTTCAACCGTCGCATTAATGATCGGTGCGGCAATTATTGTCTTTGCACGTATTGCGTCTTGGAGAATTATTGCAGGCGTTATGATTGGTATGGCTGCAACTGCAACCCTCTTCAATATGATTGGTTCAGATACAAATCCATTATTTGCGATGCCATGGCACTGGCACTTAGTGTTAGGTGGTTTTGCTATCGGTATGTTCTTTATGGCAACTGACCCGGTATCTGCCGCATTTACCAATAAAGGTAAATGGTGGTACGGTATTTTAATTGGGGTAATGTGCGTATTGATTCGTGTAGCAAACCCGGCATATCCGGAAGGTATGATGTTAGCAATCTTATTCGCTAACTTATTTGCACCAATCTTCGACTACCTCGTGGTTCAAGGTAACATCAAACGTAGGAAGGCACGCAATGGCTAAGTTTAATAAAGATAGCATTGGCGGAACACTTACCGTCGTGGTTTTATTAAGTTTAATCTGTTCTTTAATTGTGGCAGGTTCTGCAGTGTTGTTAAAATCAGCACAAGAAGAGCAAAAAGCCCTTGATAAACAGAAAAACATTTTAAGTGTTGCTGGTTTATTACCTGAAGGCACGAAGAAAAGTGAAATTAAAGTTATCTATGTGAAAAACATCGAATCTAAAATCGTTGATCTAGCCACAGGTGATTATGTTGAAGGCGTAGCGAATTTTGATGCAAAAGCAGCTGCAAAAGATCCGGCTCAAAGTATCGCTATCAATCCGGCAGACGATAAAGCAGGTATCAAAGTTCGTGCAAAATATGCGGAAATTTACCTTGTAAAAGATACAAACGGACAAGTAAATCAAATTGTGCTTCCGTTCTACGGAACAGGTTTATGGTCTGTAATGTATGGCTTTGTGTCTGTTGAGCCGGATGGTAATACAATCAAAGGTATCACTTACTATGAACACGGTGAAACACCGGGACTTGGTGGTGAAATTGAAAACAAACGTTGGCAACAAAACTTCGTGGGCAAAAAATTACAAAATGCTCAGGGTGAATCTGCAATTCGTATTGCAAAAGGTGCTTCAGCTGATAAAGATCACGGTATTGATGGCTTATCAGGTGCAACACTCACCTCTAACGGTGTTGATGGTTCATTCAAATATTGGTTTGGTGCGAACGGCTTCGGTCCATATTTAGCGAAATTAAAAGCGGGGACTAACTAATGGCAAGCAATAAACTTAAAGATCTCTTGTTATCACCTGTGGTGAATAACAACCCGATTGCATTGCAAATTCTAGGTATCTGTTCTGCACTAGCGGTAACAACCAAACTAGAAACTGCCGTGGTAATGGGTATTGCAGTAAGCTTTGTAACAGGCTTTTCAAGTATGTTCATTGCAATGATTCGTAACTATATCCCAAATAGTATTCGTATCATTGTGCAGATGGCGATTATTGCCTCTTTGGTAATTCTTGTTGACCAGATCTTACGTGCATACGCCTACGATCTCTCTAAACAGCTCTCGGTATTCGTTGGTTTAATTATCACTAACTGTATCGTAATGGGACGTGCGGAAGCCTTTGCAATGAAATCTGGCCCAGTAGAAAGTTTAGTTGATGGTATCGGTAACGGTTTAGGCTATGGTGCGATCCTTGTGATTGTAGCCTTTATTCGTGAATTAATCGGTTCAGGTAAACTCTTTGGCATGACAGTATTCCAAACGATTCAAGACGGCGGTTGGTATCAAGCAAACGGTTTATTCTTATTAGCACCGAGTGCGTTCTTTATTATCGGCTTCTTAATTTGGGGCTTAAGAACGTGGAAACCGGAACAAGTGGAGAAATAATCAATGGAACATTATTTAAGTCTATTTGTTAAGTCCGTATTCATTGAAAATATGGCACTTTCTTTCTTCCTTGGTATGTGTACATTCCTTGCGGTGTCCAAGAAAGTTTCGACTGCGTTCGGTTTAGGGATTGCGGTTATCGTTGTACTTGCTATCTCTGTACCGGCAAACCAATTAGTGTATGAACACGTTTTAAAAGACGGTGCATTAGTTGAAGGGGTGGATTTAACTTTCCTTAACTTCATTACCTTTATCGGCGTGATTGCAGGTATTGTACAAGTCCTTGAAATGGTATTGGATAAATACTTCCCGGCACTTTACAGTGCGCTTGGTATTTTCTTACCGCTTATCACGGTAAACTGTGCGATCTTCGGTGCGGTATCATTTATGGTTCAACGTGAATATAACTTCGGTGAATCTGTGGTGTATGGTATCGGTGCTGGTACAGGCTGGATGTTAGCGATTGTGGCATTAGCAGGTTTAACTGAGAAAATGAAATACTCAGATGTTCCTGCAGGCTTACGTGGTTTAGGCATTACCTTTATCACTGCAGGCTTAATGGCACTTGGTTTTATGTCTTTCTCAGGCATTCAATTATAAGGAGCGTATCGAATGGATAATTTTATTTTCGGTATCGTGGTATTTACTGCCCTTGTATTAGTGCTTGCAGTACTTATCCTTGTGGCTAAATCAAAATTAGTGGATTCAGGTGATATCACCATCTCCATTAATGATGACCCGGCAAAAGCGATTACCTTGCCTGCTGGCGGTAAATTACTTGGTGCGTTAGCAAGTAAAGGCATCTTCGTCTCATCTGCATGTGGCGGCGGTGGCTCTTGCGGTCAGTGTATCGTCAAAGTAAAAAGCGGTGGCGGAGAAATCCTCCCGACCGAACTTTCTCACATTACCAAACGTGAAGCAAAAGAAGGCTATCGTTTAGCGTGTCAAGTTAACGTGAAAAGCTCAATGGATGTGGAATTACCGGAAGAGATCTTTGGTGTGAAAAAATGGGAATGTACCGTTATCTCTAACGATAACAAAGCTACCTTCATCAAAGAGCTTAAACTTCAAATTCCGGAAGGCGAAGAAGTCCCGTTCCGTGCAGGCGGTTATATTCAGATCGAAGCACCTGCTCACACCGTGAGATACGAAGATTACAAATCGCTAATCGACGAAGAATATCACGAAGACTGGAACAAATTTAACCTATGGCGTTATGTGTCTAAAGTGGACGAGCCGATTATCCGTGCGTACTCTATGGCTTCATATCCAGAAGAGAAAGGCATTATTATGCTTAACGTGCGTATTGCAACTCCGCCACCAAATAACCCGGATGTACCACCGGGTCAAATGTCATCTTACATTTGGTCGTTAAAACCGGGTGATAAAGTGACGATTTCCGGCCCATTCGGTGAGTTCTTTGCGAAAGAAACCGATGCGGAAATGGTCTTCATCGGTGGTGGTGCAGGTATGGCGCCAATGCGTTCACATATTTTCGACCAATTAAAACGGTTGAAATCCAAACGTAAAATGGCCTTCTGGTATGGTGCTCGTTCTAAACGTGAAATGTTCTATGTGGAAGATTTCGACGGCTTACAAGCAGAGAACGATAACTTCAAATGGTATGTGGCACTCTCTGACCCACAACCGGGCGATAACTGGGACGGTTACACAGGCTTTATTCACAACGTGCTTTATGAAAACTACTTAAAAGATCACGAAGCACCTGAAGATTGTGAATACTATATGTGTGGTCCGCCGATTATGAATGCTTCTGTTATCAAGATGTTAAAAGATCTTGGCGTAGAAGATGAAAACATCTTATTAGATGATTTCGGTGGCTAATCACTGATGATACAAGCGGTCGGATTTTGCAAAAAATTTGTAAAAAGCGACCGCTTGTAAAATGAATAATGGAAAATGGACAAGAGTTTTCGTTCTCGTCCATTTTCCATTATTAATTCTTTATCTTGATGGAGAACCTATGAAAATCAAGACATTACTAACTTTAAGTTTTAGTGCGTTGCTTACAGTGTTACTTTCAGCCTGTAGTCCGGAACCTCAACAAATTGCCTTTGAAGGCAAAACAATGGGAACAACTTACCATATCAAATATATTGATGACGGTAATACCGCAAATCTCCCGAAACCTGAGGCGGTACAACAGCAGTTGGAAGTATTGCTTAAACAGGTCAATAATGAGATGTCGACTTATCAAAAAGAGTCGCAAATCAGCCGTTTTAACCAAATGCAACAAGTGAATACGCCATTTCCGATTTCGGCTGATTTTGCCAAAGTTGTTCAAGAAGCGATTCAGTTAAATCAATTAACCGAAGGGGCTTTGGATGTTTCTGTCGGACCGCTTGTCAACTTGTGGGGATTTGGTCCGGATAAGCGTTTAAATAAAGAACCGACGGCAGAACAAATTGCTGAAAAGGCACTCTCTGTAGGGTTAGATAAATTTACTTTGGATCAAACTCCTGCGTTGACTAAAAAAGTCGAAGGAGTTTACCTCGACCTCTCTTCCATCGCCAAAGGCTTTGGTGTGGATAAATTGGCAGAACACCTAGAGCAACTGGGGCTTCAACACTATTTAGTCGAGATCGGCGGTGAGTTACGTGGTAAAGGTAACAATTTAAAAGGTCAGCCGTGGCGTATTGCGATTGAAAAACCTGAATTTGCTCAGGGAAGCGCAAGCCAAATTACCGTACCGTTACATAATTTAGGTATGGCGACATCAGGTAACTACCGTAACTATTTTGAAGATGAGCAGGGTAATCGCCTTTCGCATATCATTGATCCGAAAACCTTACGTCCGATTAGCCATAATTTAGCGTCGATTACGGTTTTTGCACCGACAACCATGACGGCAGACGGGCTTTCAACGGGATTATTTGTACTCGGAGCTGACAAAGCACTCGAAATTGCCGAACGTGAAAATTTAGCGATTTTCTTGATTGTGAAAAAAGAGCAGGACTATGAAACAAAAATGTCCAGCGCTTTTGAAAAATTAATTAATCAAAAATAGGAAGAAATATGGAAACCATTTTAATGACATTTGGCTTTTTCGTAGCCATTATATTTATGATGTCAATCGGTTTTATTATTAAAGGTAAAACCATCAAAGGAAGTTGTGGCGGTATTACAGCTTTAGGCATGAAGAAAATGTGCGATTGCGAAGAACCTTGCGACAATTTACAAAAGAAATTAGATGCGGGCGATGAAGCTGCCAAAGCAGAATATGAAGAAAAATTTGCCAAGAAAGAAGCTCAGTTTTACGAAGTGAAGTAATTTTTTCATCAATGGGAAGGAAAAATGGAGCAACAAGATATTCGTTGGAAACAACGTTTTGAAAATTATCAACAGGCTGTTGCTTATCTAAAAGATGATGTAGAAAAGTATGCAGATACTGATCTTGATATTATCAAAAAAGGGATTATTCAAAGTTTTGAGATCGCTCACGAACTTGCTTGGAAAGTAATGCAAGACTATTTGAAATATCAAGGTCTTTTAGATGCAAATGGACCTAGAAACGTAACTCGGCTTGCCTTTCAATATGAGCTTATTTTTGAGGGGCATCATTGGATGGAAATGCTAAATAGCCGTAATATGACAGTTCATACTTATGATGCTCAAATTTTGTTGAAAGAATTTGACAAAATTGTTCACATTTATCTTCCCCTTTTCCTAGCATTAGAAAAGAGAATGATGGAATTATGGCAGAAAAGTTTGGATTAAATGAACAATCCATTGAGATCATTACCGATATTCTCAAGAAATACCCCGAAATTGAGCAGGCGATCATTTACGGTTCTCGAGCAAAGGGTAATTATCGGATAGGTTCTGATATTGACTTAACTTTTAAAGGGCAACATCTTAACCAAACTATATTGGGCAAAATCAGGCTGGATTTAGAAGATTCCAGCCTGCCTTATCTGTTTGATCTTTCAATTTATCACGAACTGACTCACGAAAATTTTATTCAACATATCGACAGAGTGGGACAGCAATTTTATCAACGGACAGAACAACAAGAATGAAATCAAAAACTTACCAACAACATTTTCCTGCACTCTCCGATGAACAATTAGCGGAAAATGCGAAGAAAAAAGTGATCTGCGGAATGTC
This sequence comes from Glaesserella sp., assembly GCA_041809245.1. Classification (GTDB taxonomy): domain Bacteria; phylum Pseudomonadota; class Gammaproteobacteria; order Enterobacterales; family Pasteurellaceae; genus Glaesserella. The sequence continues at coordinate 4,922 of JBGXMX010000163.1, read as the reverse complement.
AGGCGGCGTGGATTCTTCTGTTTCTGCCTTTATTCTTCAACAACAAGGCTACCAAGTGGAAGGCTTGTTTATGAAGAACTGGGAAGAAGACGACGATACGGATTACTGCACTGCGGCGGCAGATTTAGCCGATGCACAAGCTGTTTGCGATAAACTCGGTATTAAACTGCATAAAATCAATTTTGCCGCAGAGTACTGGGATAACGTGTTTGAACATTTTCTTGCGGAATATAAAGCCGGACGCACACCAAACCCTGATATTTTGTGTAACAAAGAGATTAAATTCAAAGCCTTTTTAGAATATGCGGCAGAAGATTTAGGGGCGGATTTTATCGCCACAGGGCATTATGTCCGCCGTCCGCCGCTTGATCAGCAACCGAAATTGTTACGTGGGCTAGACAGTAATAAAGATCAAAGTTATTTCCTTTACACCCTAAGTGAGCAACAAGTCGCACAAAGTCTTTTCCCTGTGGGTGATATTGAAAAACCGATTGTGCGAGCCATTGCAGAAGACTTAGGCTTGGCGACGGCGAAGAAAAAAGATTCGACGGGTATCTGTTTTATCGGCGAACGTAAATTCAAAGATTTCCTTGCTCGTTATTTACCCGCTCAAGCAGGGGATATTAAAACTGTGGACGGGCAGGTAATCGGTCGTCACGACGGTTTAATGTACCATACCCTAGGGCAACGCAAAGGCTTAGGCATTGGCGGTGTCAAAGGGGCGAGTGAAAATGCGTGGTATGTGGTTGAAAAAGATCTAGTGAATAATGTGCTAATTGTGGCACAAGGTCAGGATAATTCCGCTTTGCTTTCAAGCGGTCTGATCGCAAGCCAACTTCATTGGGTAGATCGCCAACCGATCCGTGAAAAACTACGTTGCACCGTAAAAACACGTTATCGTCAGGCGGATATCGATTGTATTATTGAACCGATTGATGACGAAACCATTCGTGTTATTTTTGATACACCGCAAATCGCCGTCACACCGGGGCAATCCGCCGTGTTTTACCTTGGAGAAGTCTGCTTAGGCGGTGGGATTATTGAACAACAGCTGAAACCCATTTAAAGCAAAAGGCTTGCAAAATTTGTCAGAAAACTGACCGCTTGCAAGCCTCTTTTTTTAGTAATCTAATTCATCTTTGTAGAGTAGGTAATCCGCTTTAAGCGCTTCAATCAGCTCCACGAAGTCTTCCGGCAGCGGTGCGTGCCACTCCATCACATCTCCCGTTCTAGGGTGAGCAAGGCGTAACATCGCAGCATGTAACGCTTGTCGTTTAAAATTTCTTAATACGTTTAGAAATTCCTCACTGGCACCTTTTGGCGGGCGTGGTCGTCCGCCATAAAGTTGATCGCCTAACAGTGGGTGGGCGATATGCGCCATATGTACGCGAATTTGGTGTGTTCGCCCGGTTTCTAAACGCAAACGTAAGCGGGTGTAGTTACGAAAACGCTCCATAATACGGTAGTGTGTTACTGCAGGTTTACCCATAGGGTGTACTGCCATAGCGGTACGTTTGGTCGGGTGGCGCGCCATCGGCTCATCGACTTTTCCCCCTTGGGTCATCACTCCGCTTGCAACCGCTTCGTATTCACGGGTAATTTGGCGTTTTTGTAATGCGTCGACCAAATGGGTTTGTGCCGGAATATTTTTAGCTACTACCATTAACCCCGTCGTGTCTTTATCTAAGCGGTGAACAATTCCCGCACGAGGCACTTCGGCAATTTGCGGATAGTGATATAACAAGGCATTTAACACAGTACCGTCAGGATTACCCGCCCCGGGGTGTACCACTAAATCTTTGGGCTTATTGATCACTAAAATATCATCATCTTCATAGACGATATTGAGCGGGATATTTTGCGGTTCAAAGCGGATCTCCTCTTCAATTTCGGCGGCAATTTCAATGAGTTCCCCGCCAAAGACTTTTTCTCGTGCTTTGTTCACAATGGTGCCGTTGACTTTCACGAGATCATTTTCAATCCACACTTTAATACGGGAACGTGAATAATCGGGAAAAAGCTGGGCAAGGGCTTGATCAAGCCGTGCGCCTAATAGATCAGGGGTTACTTCGGTTTGTAGGGTAATTTGTTGGCTCATTAAAAATAAAATTCCAATTTATGATTCTCTTATTCGGTGATGTCCTATAAAATAGGGACATTCTCTTTGTATGAACTTTGCGAGCAATGTCGAGTCAAACGGCATTGTACATTAACTTTGATTCGCAAACACTTTTTATAGGTAAAAAACATTATGCGTAAATTGACTTCTTTTGCAGCAATTCTCTTGTCCGGTTTCATCATTGCAGGGTGTTCAAGCTCTTCAGATAACGAATTGGATAATATTGCACCACAAGAATTATACAGCCAAGGGCAAGCCTATTTAGAAGACGGCGATTATAATAATGCCGTCCGTTATTTAGAAGCGGCGGATGCCTATGCAAGACAAAGCAGCTATGGGGAGCAGGTGCAGCTGGGTTTGATTTATGCTAATTATCGATTAGGCGAATATCACAAAGCGTTAGAAAATGCAGAGCGTTTTGCCCGTGTCTTTCCGACAAGTGCAAGTATGGACTATGTCTATTATTTAGCAGGACTAAGCAATGCACGTTTAAGTGATAACTTTATTCAAGATTTCTTTGGTGTAAATAACGCTTCCCGTGCAACGGAAAACGTGCGTAATGCTTACGGCAGTTTCCAAACCCTCGTACAACGTTTTCCTCAAAGTAAGTATGTACAAGAGGCGCAACACTGGATGGCGTACTTGAAAAACCGTTTAGCCGAAAACGAATTACAGATTGCGGAATTCTATATGGAACGGGATGCTTATGTTGCGGTGGCAAACCGTGTACAAGAAATGATGCGTTTCTATCCTGACAGCAAAGCAACCGCAGAGGCATTACCGTTATTACAACAGGCTTTTGAGCAAATGAATATCCAAGATTCTGCACAAAAGGTAGCCGCCTTAATTCAAGCGAATGAAGGTAAAGAGTTCCCGGAAGCGACTAAACCCGAATACGGCGAGCAATTCTAACAAGCGGTCGTTTTTGTGCAAATATTTGCAATTATTCCAAAGGGGCTTTTGCCCCTCTCCCTTTTTATTTACAACTGAAACGATTATGCGAATTTTAGGTATTGAAACTTCTTGCGATGAAACAGGCGTGGCGATTTTTGATGAAGAAAAAGGTCTTATCGCCAATCAACTTTACAGTCAGGTCGAACTCCATGCCGATTATGGCGGTGTGGTGCCGGAGTTGGCTTCACGGGATCATATCCGTAAAACGTTGCCACTTATTCAAGCGGCATTAAAAGAGGCAAATTTGAGTGCCGATGAAATTGACGGTGTGGCTTATACCGCTGGCCCCGGGTTGGTCGGAGCATTGTTAGTCGGTTCTACTATTGCCCGTTCTCTTGCCTATGCTTGGAATGTGCCGGCGCTGGGAGTACACCATATGGAAGGGCATTTACTGGCACCGATGTTAGAAGATAAAGCACCTGAATTTCCGTTTGTCGCACTACTGGTTTCTGGCGGACATACACAATTAGTCAAAGTAGATGGTGTAGGCAAATATGAACTGTTGGGTGAATCTATTGATGATGCCGCCGGGGAAGCCTTTGATAAAACCGCAAAACTTCTCGGGCTGGATTACCCCGGTGGCGCTGCATTGGCAAAACTTGCCGAATCAGGCGAGCCAAACCGCTTTACTTTCCCCCGCCCAATGACGGATAGACCGGGGCTGGACTTTAGTTTCTCCGGTCTAAAAACCTTTGCCGCAAATACGATTAACGCCAATTTGGACGAACAGGGCAATTTGAGTCAACAAACCCGTTGCGATATTGCTCACGCTTTCCAACAAGCCGTGATTGAAACCTTGATGATTAAATGCCGCCGAGCTTTACAACAAACAGGTTACAAACGCTTGGTAATTGCAGGCGGCGTGAGTGCGAATAAACAGTTACGTCATCAATTGGCAGAGCTAATGCAACAAATTGGCGGCGAAGTGTTCTATCCTCGCCCACAATTTTGTACGGATAATGGTGCGATGATTGCTTACGCCGGTTTTTTACGCATGAAAAACGGAGAATATACGGATTTGGCGGTCAGCGTCAAACCGCGTTGGCCGATGACAGAACTGCAAGCGGTGAAGTAAACCGCTTTAACGCAGCAATCGCTGGCTGTTTAACACGACAGTTATCGACGACAACGCCATCGCAACCGCCGCAATCATCGGGTTTAATAACCAGCCGGTAAACGGATAAAGCACACCGCAGGCAATCGGAATCGCAACAATGTTGTAAATAAATGCGCCGACTAAGCTCTGTTTCATATTTTGTACGACACGTTTTGAGAACGGCAAAATCTCAGCCAAAGGCTGTAAACCGGATTGCATCAAAGAAAGATCCGCAGTTTCCACCGCAATTTCACTGCCGTTGTGCATTGCAATACCAACATTCGCTTGGGCTAATGCGGGGGAATCATTGATTCCATCGCCAATCATAGCGACTTTTTTGCCTTGTTGTTGGAGCTTGATGATCTGCTCAGCTTTTTGTTCGGGTAGGACTTCGGCAATCACCTCATCTAAACCTAATGTGTTTGCGTAATACTCCGCAGTAGCTTGGCGATCACCTGTCAGCATCACACAGTGATAACCCTGTGCTTTGAATTGAGCAATAACCGCCCGGCTTTCGGGACGAAGTTGATCTTGCAAATAGATTACACCAATCGTCTTACGGTTTACCGCAACAAAAACTTGTGTTCCTACGTGATGACAAGCGGTCTGTTTCACGGAAAAATTTGCAAAATACGGATTACCGACCCGAATTTCATCTTCTCCCCGTAAAGCAGAAATCCCTTGTCCTTTCGCGATTTGTACATTGCTGATTTCCTCACTCGGTAAATATTCCGCATATTTCACAATCGCTTT
>JBGXMX010000162.1:0-2530 GCA_041809245.1 Glaesserella sp. | reverse complement strand
AATTGCTGCTCAAACCTATACGCAACCGTCCACTCTGGTCCGCATTGCCAAAAAACTCCATTTTGACGGTTGGAAATCTTTTAAGAAACACTATCTAGAATAGTGGCGCTACCTCAATAAACATTTTACGCGTATCGATCCCAATCTGCCCTTTTCGAGTACGGATAGTTTGATGACCATTTGTAAGAAAATGGCGGTCTTGGACAAAATGACGATTGATGATATCTTCTTTTTACTCGACCACGACCATCTGAGTCAAGCTAAATCATTGCTCCTCAAGGCAAATCATATTCAAATCTTCTCCCAAAACTCAAACTTACTCATCGCGCAAGATTTTGCCCTCAAAATGAATCGTATCCAAAAAAACGTTACGCTATCTGCGGTTCGTGGCGAGGAAAACTACGATGCCTATAATCTTAGTCCGGATGCTTGCGCGATTTTAATTTCCTATTCTGGCGAGAATCCCAACTTACTAGCACTTAACACTATTTTACGCACCCGCAACATCCCGACGATTGCGATTACCAGTATCGGTGAAAATCGACTTTCGCAAGAATGCACTTGCTTTTTACCGATTACAACCCGCGAAAAACTCTACTCGAAAATCGGCAACTTTACCATTAATACCTCCATCATCTTCCTATTAAATGTTTTATACGCGCTCGTTTTTTCGGAACACTACGATGCACATCTCAAACATCTAAAACGGATTGGTGAATTAGTCGACCATCGCACCATCAGTAACGCTGTCATGCAAGAAAATGAACGCACAAAAAAAAGCCCCTTCCTGACGGAAGGGGCTTTTTTTACAGTATTCCGAAGAATAAACACCTTGTGCTCCACAACACAGCGGGCGAAAACACCCTTGCAATACGGCAAGTGGTTAAATGAATAACCGTGGTATCCTGTATCTTTGGGTCTCCTAGCTGCCTTCGCAGAATAGTTGCCTACCGAGACTTACTCGACTCATCGCATAACCTTATTATAGCATACTTTTTAGTGACGCGATACCCATTTCGGCGTAATCGCTCGTTTGCGTGTTATATCGGCTAAAATTTGCGCTAACATAAAGCCAACGGCAATCGCACCAGCAATCATGATCACTGCAACACCTTGTGTCGAAGCTTCATTTAAGTTGCCTAGCACGAGGTTTCGAATCGCACGATACGCAGTTCCGCCGGGCACTAAGGGCACTAACCCTGGAATATTAAAGATAATCACCGGCATCCGCTTATAACGGGCCATAATATTGCCACAAATCCCAACAGCTAACGCACCCAACAAATTAGCAAGCATCCGCCCGCTACCAAAGTTAAAGAGCATCCAATAGACCTGCCACCCTGCCATACCGGCAAAGCCACACCATAATAATGCGCGTCTTGGTAAATTAATACAAATTCCAAACGCAACCGTTGAAATATAACTAAATAACGCTTGAATAATAAACTGAACCCAATATGGCATCTGATGAACCTCTCTTTACATAAAGAATCTAAATACGAGCGCAATCCCCGTTCCAATTGCAAAGGCACTCAGGATGGCCTCCATCCCACGTGCCATACCAGATAATAAATGCCCTGCTAGCAAATCTCGAATCGAGTTGGTAATCGCTACACCAGGTACCAATGGCATTACAGCCCCAATGATAATATTATCGATATCGACTCCTAAGTGCCACCTAGTTAATAGATAGGCGACTATCCCAATCACTGTCGCACTTAAAAATTCACCGATAAAGCGAATCGTTGTGACCCGATTGACCGCCGCAAAGGCGGCATAGCCTAAAGCACCGGCTACCGCTGACGGTATGATGTCTAACCAATCATATTCACCAGAAAAAATAATCATCAAAAACGCTGAAATGACTGCTGCAGCTGTAATTTGTAACCACAACGGAAAATGAGCTGTATCCTGATCAATTTGTTTTAACCGTAACATTAACTGATCCAACGTAATTTCCTTAGTCGCAAATTGCCGTGAAGCAGTATTCACATTTTCAACTTTTCCAAGGTTAATCGTCCGCACCGCAACAGCGCCTAGTTGCACATAAGGTTGATTTTCAATTCCGATAAATAAACCGGTCGGTGTCGTAAACACAACACTCTTTTGAATGCCTGCATTATAAGCAATCCGGTTCATTGTATCTTCAACCCGGTACATTTCAGAACCACTTTCAATCATAATCCGTCCCGCAATTAGGCAGGTTTCTAATATTTTATTTTTTTGGGCAATTTTCATGGCAAAACCTCATTCGACAACTTTTTTCATTATCTCCATCATAACTTGTTTAAACTGAAATAGAAACCATTTACATATTAAAAATGGCTCATATATCGCCACAAACCCGACTTCTTATGTTAGTGTAACTAAGAAGCAACATGAATAGTAATTAATTAAATTCGTTCGGCGCTAGCTACGTTTTCAACGGGCTATTTTTTTACACTTTTTTATTTAGGAGGGTTTATTAACATGGTTTTAACAAAAAAAAGAACACTATGGTTATCTGTTTTACTTGGTTCACTGAGTGCTT
>JBGXMX010000161.1:0-7424 GCA_041809245.1 Glaesserella sp. | reverse complement strand
GTTTCCCATTATTTAGGGCAAGAGCTGGACAAAGGCGCTTCCCGTACCGATTGGCTTGCCCGCCCGCTTTCCGAAACGCAGCTTCAATACGCCTGTGCCGATGTGTACTATCTTCTGCCGGTTTATCAACGATTGGCAGAAATACTCAGCCACACCGCATGGCAGGAGGCGGTTTTACAAGAGTGTCAGCAGCTGCTTGCCAAGCCGTTACAACCTGTTGACAGCCAAAAAGCCTATAAAAATATCACCAATGCGTGGCAGTTAAATCCTCAACAGCTTGCGGTGTTAAAAATCCTTGCCAAATGGCGTATTGAAGAGGCACAAAAGCGTGATTTAGCCCTTAATTTTGTCGTTAAAGAGCAAAGTTTATTTCATATTGCAAAAATTCAGCCAAAACACACCGCTTGTTTGCTGGAGTTTATGCACCCGAATGAAGTTCGTCGTTACGGTAAAAAATTATTATGGCTGGTAGAACAAGGGCAGCAGGTTTCCCCAAGTGATTATCCTGAGGCGATCACCCGCTTGGTGGATGACCCCGCTTACAAATATAGTTTGAAAAAAATGCAGAAACGCCTAGCCGAAATCCAGCCGCAAGATTTATTACCGGAGCTTTTGGCAAGTAAACGTCAGTTAACGCAACTGTTTCAATGGTATAAAAAAGAGCAAGTCAGCCACGCCCAGCCTGAATTATTACAGGGCTGGCGGGCAGAATACGGCAAACAACTGTTAGCGGAATTAGAAAGCGTTTAATCAAAGCAATCGGCGAGTAAAAACTGTAGCACGGCATCCATTCGCAAATGCGGCAGAGGTTGATCGAATGCTACGGGTTTGGGATCGAATTGGTCAAACTCAAAACGATGATTCTGCCAGTAGCCCGCTTCGGGCAAGCGGCTCGGCACACTGCCGGGGTAAAGGGTGACCGATTTTTTATCCGATGAGCGAATACCACGAATCGCCTTAAAACTCTGACCGTTTTGTGTCGCAATTACAGGCTCCGTGGCTCGAATAGCCGAAATGGCTTGATAACCCGTTTCAATCCCGGCAAATTCGGCGTGGCGCCCGCCTTCTTGAACCAACTGCCGCATTAAGCTTTCCAAATTAGGCAGCTGATCGCTGGTGATATGATCGGCTTTCGTTGCCACAAACAATAGTTTATCAATATTCGATGAAAACAAGCGGCTAAATAACGAACGGTTACCATAATGGAAATGTTTAAACAGCTGCTGTAAACCGATTTTCATCTCAATAAAGGCTTGCTGGCTGTGATTCAGCGGAGTGAGGCAGTCTGCCAAAATCACTTGGCGGTCAAACTGCGAAAAGTAATCTTGATAAAACGGTTTCACGATTTTTTGTTGATAATAACGGTAGCGCTTAATCAAAGTATGAAAAATACTGTTTTCGGGGCTTTTTTCTAAACGTTGCCAATCGCTATCTTCCAAATCAAGCAGCGGAAAGAATTGATAAACCGGCGCACCACGTTCCGTATTCGGCAGCACAAATCCTCCCGGTTGGATATATTGCATACCGGCTTCTTTACATTTAAGCAGGTAAGCGGTGTAATTTTCGCTAATTTTTGCAAGCAGATTTTCATCCGCTTTCGAGGCAAGATCTAATGTTTTCACCTCTGCCAACCAAGCCTGAGCGAGCGTTGCACGTTCACCGTGATGTACTAACTGCTGGCTCTGCGACCACGCCTTAAAATCTTGTGAAAGTAAGGGTAAATCGAGCAGCCATTCACCGGGGTAATCAAAAATATCTAAATACAGCGTATTGGTTTCTTTTAAATGACGCAGTACACTGTCTCGCCGTTGATAACGAATGGCTAGCCGAATTTCACTAATGCCGGTGGTGGACGGACACCAATAAGCCGGATCGGACTCAAAACATTGGCGGTTTTTATCATATTCAAAGCGGGGAATCGTCAAATCATGCTGCTCGACTCGCTTAACCGACAAAATCTGCCCGCTACGAGCCGGTGCAAACAAATTTAAATGGCGATTGTCATTTGTGCCGATATGTAATAATTGGTCGACCAAACTGGTGATAAACGCCGTTTTACCGCTACGGCTTAAGCCGGTGACGGCAAGACGAAGATGATTGTCCAAACCTCGTTGTACAAATTGATTAAGTTGATGTTGAATTCGAGTAAACATAAGATATAAAGAAAATGGCAAGTGGTTAAAAATATAACAGAAAAGCACATTAAATCCTAGGGGGATAAAATGGAAAATGAAATTGAATTAAAAATCATGTTATATCCGCAAAATATACCAATGATTAAAACATGGTTAAATCAATTAAACGCACTTAAATACCAACAAAATATTTTAGGCAATACTTATTATGATTCACCAGATCTCTTTTTTGCTAAAAATAAAATGGGTTTAAGAGTTAGAAATAAAAATCACCGATACGAATTAACCTTAAAAACAGAAGGAAATATTATCGGCGGATTACATATTCGCCCCGAATATAATTTACCTCTTGAAAATGAACAACCTGATCTTAAAAAATTAATCACGCATTTTAATTTAAATTTACCGCTTATTTCACCATTACAAGCGACATTTACGACAAATTTTAACCGTGAAACATGGTTGATTTCATTTCAAAATGCGCTGATTGAAATTGCACTCGACCAAGGCACGGTAAAAAATAACTATGGAGAAGAAAATATTTGTGAATTGGAGTTTGAATTAAAACAAGGGGATTTAAAGGATCTCTTTACGCTATTATTTAATATGCCGAAATACGATGGTATGTGGTTAAGCAGCTTAAGCAAAGCGCAACGAGGTTATCTGATTGGTCAATCGGATGAAATTGCAAAAAATATTGAAAAACTGAGCGCTTGTCAGTCGCAAAATCTCTCTAAAACACAGCAATATCAACAAGCACAACAGATTATTGACCTATTCAGGTTAGAACCTCATCATCTTAAATTAAAACAACTGATTCAACAAATCATTACGGATAAAGAAGATATTTCCACTTATATTTATAGTAGTGAATATTTGAACCAAAACTTAATGGAATTACAACAACAATTTACATAAAAAATAAAGGCGTGAACAAATTGCTCACGCCCTTATATTATTTCACAATTTCAAATTGCTGTTTTTGGAAAACAATATCGTTTACTTTCAACTCTAAAGTATATTTCCCGATTGGATCGGTTTTATCAAATGTCCAACATCTGGATACCGTGCCTGCCGCCGTTGCCGGTAACATGGTTGTCAACGTATATTGTTTTTTATCTTTAGAAACCTCAACTTCGGAACCTTGCGAATTAAAAACCGCTTGTGCCGGTGTGTTAAAAATTTCCACCACATTATTTTGTATCATCAACGGTGCGTTGACGACTTCCCAACATAACTGAATATTTTTGGCAGCTAAAGAATAGCTGGTACTTGCCAAAGGCTTAGGCTGTTCATCGCTAAAATCGACGGTGGTAAGCACCATAATCGGCGGTTTCTCCGCTGCCGGCGCACTTGCCGCCATCACATTTGAGGCTGCTAAAAGGGCAGCCAAAGTCATCATGTACTTTTTCATTTATTTACTCTCTAAAGATGAGGATTGATGAGCATCGCGCAGTTGCTGAGCGACAATCGCAATTGCCTCGCCACTGCTGATACCTTGTTGCATTAACTGTTGAATTTGTTCAACGGCTTGTTGTTGCTGTTCATGAGTCAAACTCAGAAGCGCATTATCCATTTTGAACCTCTTTAAGTCTAATAAAATTCAGTAAAGTTCCTATTAAATTTATAAACGCTGAACAAACGGTCGGTTTTTACTTAATTTTTGCAAATTAAATAACAAATATTGGAACTTCTCGTCAGTTTATCATAGGATTGGGGAAAATACTTTCTTATTGACTAGAATAATTTGTTTGTATTATAGTTCATAAGAATTTACAAATTAATTAAGAGGTAAATATGAAATTGGTTAAATTTTTATTGTTAAGTTTAAGCGCAATCCTTTTATCGGGGTGTTTTACCATGCTGAATTGGGAAGATCGTGAGCCTATTTCTTCCGGTAATGAAATGGTGGAAGTTGATAGTGATAAACTTACTGCATTCGGTATGCTGAAATCCACACAACAGCTTGTAATGATGGGCGAAAAATATTGGTTTGTTGCAGACGTAGAAAGCTCCAAGCAAATCAAAGCATTGATTGATGCAAAATTGCCGGAAACTTTTAATACCTATGGGTTACAAGTCGAATTAGATAAAGAGGCAAAAAACTGGAAAACCAAGGCAGGTATATCATACACTACCGCAGATACTCAGATTGAAATTGCCAAATTAAAACAATTAGGCTTTGAGTCTCGTTGTCCTGAATGCCCAAGAGACGATCAATATGCTCATATCTATCAATTACAAGGACAACTCTACAAAAAAGCGGATATACAAATTGCAGAGTCAGGTAAGTTAAGAAAAGCCATTCCCGTAAAATTAGTGACGGAAAAATACCAAATAAATGGCGTTGGCTCTACGCTTGCCGCCATAGCATTAACGCCAATCACTTTAGCATCTGATATTGTAACTTTACCGTTTCAAATATGGCTCCTATCTCTAGATAGCGGCGATATATTTAAACCTTAATCAATTCGTGTTTTGATAAGGCATTCTGAAGTGTGAACCTCAGGCGCTCGTTTATAACGAGTGCCCTTCTCGAAAGGTTCAAGACTATTTGGCAAACATTGAAAACGTACGCCGGCATCAATATATTTTAATCTTAATTAATCGGCTTTTAATATCGAATTAAACCGTTTTGAACTTACCCTTTCCACTTAATTAACCGCTCAATTAAATACAATAATTCTGCTCTTTCATTATGATCTAAAACAACCAATATTTTTTCTAAAGCACGGGCTTGGTCAGTGATACGATTACTGCTTTCTGTAATTAAATCGGCTAATTCACACTGAAAAATCTCAGACAACTCCAACAAACGCAATACGGTCGGAACGGTTTTTCCCCGCTCCATCCGTGATACCGCATCATTACTAATACCCAACATTTCAGCCAATTGCGCCTGTGTTAAACCGGAAGCCTGCCGATATTTTGCAATAGCCTGTCCTATTGTTTGAAGCAACTGTTCGTTTTTATCTAACACCTGATTCTCCCTTTATGTAAAGGAGAAATAATAGACATTGACTTTTTTTGATAAATAGCGAATCATACTTAGGTTAGGCTTTAAAAGTCTAAAATACAAAATAACTCGAAATTATTGAATAAATATAATAAAAAAATCTGATTTTTTGTTGCGCGGACACAACCTGTCGCAAACATTACATTACACTACGCAACATTAAAAATCAGAGGATTAAACATATGCAAAAGAACGCCGTTTTAGCACAACGATTGAGTGAAATTTTATCTCGGCTCAATCAAGGACAACGTATTGATATTAATCAACTTGCTGAAGATTTTGGGGTAAGTGTTCGTACCATTCAACGCGATATTAAAGAACGTTTGGAGTTTCTTGAATGGGAAGAAAGCGGTCCGCGTCATTACAAAATCAACCGTTATAAACTCGGCTTACTCTCTCAGCAAGACATCTCCCGTTTTGCACTATTTGCCAGCATTTCAGACCTTTTTCCTAAAGTAGATCGTGACTTCTATCAAGAAAAACTCACCGACAGTGTCAAAGTAAAAGGTTTTCAATATGAAGACATTCGCCACTTAGATAACGAATTTCAACTTATCAAACAAGCCATTGAAGCGCATAAATTTATTGATTTTTTATATAAGAAAAGCGGTCAGATTGAAGGCAAATTTTACAAAATCGCCCCTTATAGCTTAATCAATAAAAACGGCATTTGGTATTTAATCGGCACAGATGAAGACAAACAGAAAACGTTCTGCTTCACTCAAATCACAATGCTCAAAATGCTTGATGAAACTTTCGAGCCAAACCAACAGCTACAAGAAGAGATCAAAAGTAACGACAGTATCTCTTTTGGTAATCAGCTCAGTGAAGTATTGGTCAAAGTATCCGGCTTTGCCGCCCCTTACTTCCTCCGCCGAAATTTACTGCCCAATCAAAAACTTGTACATAAATCGGAAAACGGCGAGTTGATTTTATCTAGCGAAAATGTCAACGAACTCGACATCGTACCGCTTGTGCAATATTGGATTCCACATCTAACCATTATTAGCCCGAATGGGTTACAGGAAAAGATGGTTGAGAAGTTGAAGATGTATATTGCGATTTATTAGAGGGAAAGAATGATGAAACAAGTAAATATTCAAAATTACCCAACACAAGTAGAGGAACTTATTAACACTCGTCAAAGTTTTGAAATTTGCGGTGTTGCCGTAGGTGATATGTTGGAACTGTGTTCAGATTTAGAAAAATATATCGAAAGCCAAAATTTAAAATGCCGTGTTTATACCAAAAATCGATTAGTTGCCGGTTTAGCTTACATACTTAACCCTACTTGGGGAATTTTATCACTAACTTCGATTGCAGCTCACAATATATTAACTTACGACCCTGATTATGAAATTTACCGTGATATTGCGAATAATCGAATTGGGGTGGAATGGAAGAAGTGATTTATTAATAAACTATGCTGTATATAACTTAAACCAACACAAACAATAGGAGAAAAATTATGTTTGTACAAAACCTTACCGCAGAACAACAATCTGCACTTATTTACCTCGCTCATGAAATTGCAAAAGCAGATGGCTCTTCAGATGAATTGCAATTAGGGATGGTAGAAATCCTGACTAAACAATCGGAAGAGGGAGTAACAGAAAAAGCGATTGAAAGTGATGAGCTTGTAACGTTATTTACAACTGAACGAGCAAAATGTTCATTATTACTTGAGCTATTAGGCGTTGCTCATGCAAATGAAGAATATCACTTAAGTGAAAAAGATATGATTGCAGGCTATGCAAAAAAATTAGGTGTATCTAATGAAAAATTAAATGCACTAGAAAATTGGGTAGAAAAGCAATTTGCTTTATCTAAAGAAATTGAAGTATTACTAGGTTAATTTAAGGAGTTTATTATGCCTTTACCGTTTATTTTAGCCGGTGCCGCGGTTGTTGCAGCAGCAACAGGCGCTAAAAAAGCTTATGATGGTTATCAAGATAGCTCAAGAGCTGATGATATTACTGAGCGAGCAGAGCGTCTTTATAGAGAAGAGGATGAGATCTTTAAAAGACAAGATAAAGTAACTAATGAATCATTGGACGCATTAGGACAATTACAATTAAAAATTGGCTCTGATTTTGCTGAATTTAAAAAAATTGCGGATGAGTTATTGAAGAAACTTGCTCAATATAATAAAACCAAACACTTGGAAATTAATATTCCTAAATACGAATTAGATAAAATTGAAGGCGTTGCTTTTTCAGCTACTGCTTATTTAGGGAAACTTGCAGGTTCTGCTGCTGTTGGTGCTGGTGCAG
>JBGXMX010000160.1:0-19300 GCA_041809245.1 Glaesserella sp. | reverse complement strand
TCACCGCAAACAAGTAAAACAGTGAACCGAAAGAGACGGTTAGGGCGATAAACACCGCCCATGTCATCGGGCGGGCTAAAGCCATTAAGGCAACTATAGTTTAGCGTTAGCACTCGTGTTAGCGGTTTTGTTGGCAATTTTACCGTTAATGGGCGCAGCCAAACAAAATAGTACCTTAATGGCTTTAGCCCGCCCGATGACATGGGCGGTGTTTATCGCCCTAACCGTCTCTTTCGGTTCACTGTTTTACTTGTTTGCGGTGAATGATTTTAGCGTTCAATATGTGGTAAATAACTCAAACAGTACTTTACCGATTGAATACCGACTTTCTGCCGTTTGGGGCTCTCACGAAGGCTCATTATTACTTTGGATTTGGCTGCTTTCGCTTTGGAGTGTCGCCGTTGCGGTGTTTAGCCGCCAAATGCCGGAGGAATCGGTCGCTCGCGTGTTGGCGGTCATGGGATTAGTCAGTATCGGTTTTTTGGTTTTTATTTTGTTTACCTCAAATCCGTTTGATCGCACCTTCCCGAATTTCCCCGTAGACGGGCGGGAGCTTAACCCGATGTTACAAGACGTGGGATTAATTTTCCACCCGCCGCTGCTTTATATGGGCTATGTAGGGTTCTCCGTCGCTTTTGCCTTTGCCATTGCCTCGTTAATGACGGGCAGATTGGATACGGCGTGGGCAAGATGGTCTCGCCCTTGGACAATGGCGGCGTGGGTCTTTTTAACGCTCGGTATTGTATTAGGCTCTTGGTGGGCATATTACGAGCTTGGTTGGGGCGGCTGGTGGTTTTGGGATCCCGTTGAAAACGCATCTTTAATGCCTTGGATTGCAGGTACTGCGTTAATTCACTCATTAGCCGTTACGGAAAAGCGAGGAGCATTCAAAGCATGGACGGTATTACTTGCTATTTTAGCTTTTTCGCTCTGTTTACTCGGTACCTTCTTAGTACGTTCGGGGATTTTAGTTTCCGTTCACGCTTTTGCTTCAGACCCGACACGCGGGCTGTATATTTTAGCTTATCTTGTGATCGTAATTGGCGGCTCATTACTGCTTTATGCTTATCAGGGCAGCAAAATCAAGAGCTTAGATAATTCGGAGCGCTATTCACGGGAGTCATTATTACTGTTAAATAACGTGTTATTAATGGCATTTTTATCTGTGGTTTTTTTAGGCACGATTTTACCTTTGATTCATAAACAGATTGGTTTGGGGACGATTTCAATCGGAGCGCCGTTTTTTGACCAAATGTTTATGATTTTAATGGTACCTTTTTCATTTTTATTAGGTATTGGGCCACTGGTCAAATGGCGACGAGACCAAGTTTCGGCAATTCGTAAGCCCGTTGTGATTTCGCTGATCGTTATGTTATTACTCGGTTTTGCGTTACCTTACCTGTTTGGTAGTACCATTACCGTAAGTGTAGTACTAGGTACAATGATGGCGGTGATTATTGTCGTACTCAGCCTGTATGAATTACATCAACGAGCCACTCATAGACACGGTTTTGTTCAAGGAATCTTTAAACTTTCACGCTCTCATTGGGGAATGGTTCTCGCCCACTTGGGTGTGGCGATGACCGTATTTGGCATTGCGTTTAGTCAAAATTTCAGTATTGAGCGGGACGTTCGTATGAAAGTCGGCGACTCTGCACAGATTTTAGACTATCAATTTACCTTCAAAGGGATTCGTGACAGCAACGGAGCCAACTATGTAGGCGGTACCGCAGTAATTGAAATTCAACGAGACGGTAAATACGAAGCGACTTTACTTGCCGAAAAACGTTTTTATACCGTCAGTAAAATGGGAATGACCGAAGCGGCAATCGATTGGGGATTTAGCCGTGATCTTTATGCGGCATTAGGTGAGCGACTTGAAGATGGCTCATGGGGATTACGTCTCTACTACAAGCCATTTATCCGCTGGATTTGGTTGGGCGGTTTATTTATGGCAATCGGCGGAATACTTTGCCTGTTAGACAGACGTTATCGTTTAAAGATTGCAGTTAAAGAGAAGTTAGCATAAGCTATACGGGTTATATTCGTAACGGAGGAAAATCAATGACAACCGAAAACAAAAGCTTTTTCAGAAAGTTACTCGACCAATATAATCAACTTTGTAAAGATCTTGGCGTTGACCAAGGAGCCTGTCGAAGCTGTACCCCCGTTGTAAAGTTCGACCCGGATCCTGAACGGAAAGAGCAAAAAACGGAGAAAAAATCCGATTAAATTCACCAATAGCCACCTAAACCGGTGGCTATTTTATATCATCAGTCCTACTCCCCTTTCATACCTGATTGATTTGTAAAAGGATGATTTATTCATTGTTATTTTTCCAAATAATAACCGTATCTTAATTTCT
Source organism: Glaesserella sp. (assembly GCA_041809245.1). Classification (GTDB taxonomy): domain Bacteria; phylum Pseudomonadota; class Gammaproteobacteria; order Enterobacterales; family Pasteurellaceae; genus Glaesserella. Next base: position 16,935 of record JBGXMX010000160.1, on the reverse strand, counting down.
TTATGGAGCGAAACTATGTCAAACCTAACTCAATTTCAAACATTGTTTGAGCAGTCGTTAAAAAACTACTGCGAAGAACGCTTTCTTCAACCGGAACAACTTAGCGAACACCAGTGGTACCAATTGATTGCTGAAGTCAGTCAACAAGTGATTTTGCAAAATTTTCCTAAAAATGCACCGCTTGCCAATACACGTAAAGTCAACTATCTCTCAATGGAATTTTTAATCGGGCGTTTATTAGGTAATAACCTTTTAAGCTTGGGCGTTTATGCGGAAATGGCGCAACAAGTGGCAAAATACGGTAAAAATTTAGTCGATATTCTTGAACAAGAACGTGATCCGTCGTTAGGTAACGGCGGTTTAGGTCGTTTAGCAGCCTGCTATTTAGATTCAATGGCAAGCCTTGCTCAGCCGGCGGTGGGATACGGATTACACTATCAATACGGCTTATTCAAACAGAGCTTTGGCTGGGCGGGTGAACAGCGTGAAGAAGGCGATGCGTGGAGCCGTGATTTCTACGCTCAACAATATCATCGCCCGGATTTTCGTCAAACCGTCGGTTTTGGTGGCGAAGTGTGGCACCGTGACGGAGATAAATATGAGTGGAAACCGGCGTGGACCATTTATGGTGAGGCCTTTGATTTACCGGTAGTGGGTTATAAAGGCGTTCAACAGCCGTTGCGTTTATGGCAAGGTTACAGCGAAACTGCTTTTGACTTGGCGCAGTTTAACGACGGTGACTATCTTGAGTCTGAAAGTAAAGTGGTTGATGCGTCAAAATTGACTAAAGTGCTTTATCCGAACGATAACCATCAAGAAGGTAAAGAACTTCGTTTAATGCAACAATATTTCCATTGTGCTTGTTCTGTGGCGGATATTCTGAAAAATCACCTCGCACAAGGCAGAACCTTAGAACAGTTGCCTGAATTTGAAGTGATCCAGTTAAACGATACGCACCCTGCAATTGCAATCCCTGAGTTAATGCGTTTATTAATTGATGAATATGGTTTATGTTGGGATCGTGCTTGGGCTATCTGTTCAAAAACATTTGCTTACACCAACCATACGTTATTGCCTGAAGCGTTAGAGCAGTGGGATCAAAATCTTGTGGCGAAATTGTTGCCTCGTCATTTAATCATCATTGACCGCATTAACCACGAGTTGTATCAACAAGTAAAAGCGGAGTTTAATGAAGAAGAATTTGCTCAAGCATGGGAAGAAACCGCAGTGTTAATGAACCACCGTGTGCGTATGGCAAACCTTTGTGTTGTTGGCTCTTTTGCCGTCAATGGTGTGGCACAAATTCACTCGGATTTAGTGGTAAGCGATTTATTCCCAGCTTATAACCGCTTGTTTAAAGGGCGTTTCCACAATGTGACTAACGGTATTACCCCGCGTCGTTGGATCCGTCAGGCAAACCCAAGTTTAAGTGCGTTACTCGATCAACATATTGAAGGCGATTGGACGAAAGATTTAGAGCTACTCCGTCAATTGGAGCCGCTTGCAAAAAATTCACAATTTCAGAGCGCTTACAGTGAGATCAAACAGCAAAACAAACAGCTATTAGCGAAAGAAATTGAGCAATCACTGGGTTTAAAAGTGAATTGTAATGCGATTTTCGATGTTCAAATTAAACGTTTCCACGAATACAAACGTCAACATTTGAACCTGTTAAATATCATTGCCACTTACCAAGAGCTGAAAGCGAACCCACAACAAGAGGTTGTGCCACGCCTGTTTATCTTCGCAGGTAAGGCAGCACCGGGTTACTTTATGGCGAAACAAATTATTCAAGCCATCAATACTGTAGCGAAAGTAATTAACAACGATCCTGATATGCAAGGTAAATTGCAAGTGGCGTTCTTACCGGATTATCGTGTAAGTTTGGCTGAAAAAATCATTCCTGCAGCTGATGTTTCTGAACAGATTTCTCTTGCGGGTAAAGAAGCGTCAGGTACAGGCAATATGAAATTGGCTCTCAATGGTGCAATTACGCTTGGTACATTAGATGGTGCAAACGTAGAAATTGCAGAATTTGCAGGGGAAGAAAATGTTGTTATTTTTGGGCATACCGTTGAATCTGTGCGTGAATTGCGTGCAAAAGGTTATGTGTCTAAAACTTACTATGAGCAAGATCCTGTATTAAAACAGGCGATTGACGCCTTAGCGGACGGCACATTCTCAGGTGGTAATAAAGATACCTTTGAACCGTTAGTTTACGATCTGTTAAACAAAGATTATTTCTGTGTATTAGCGGATTTTGCAAGCTATCGTGAGGCTCAAAAAGAAGTTGCAAAACGTTACCAAGATCAAACCGCTTGGGTTGAATCTGCGATTCTTAATACGGCTCGTTTAGGTACATTCAGTTCTGACCGTTCGATTCGCGATTATCAAACACGAATCTGGAAAAGATAGCATTGTGAAAGACAAGGGCTGAAATTTCAGCCCTTTGTTCTATCTTATGTCGAAAAGCGGTTAGCGCAAGTTGTTTAAATGTTCTTTAATTAATCCCAAGAATGCGTTGCCGAATCGCTCCAATTTTCTTTCTCCGACACCATTAATTTGTAGCATCTCATTTTCCGTTTCGGGCATAAATTCTGCCATCTCTTGTAATGTGGCGTCATTAAAAACAACATAGGGCGGGATGTTTTCACTGTCTGCAATTTGCTTGCGTAAAAAGCGTAAACGGGCAAATAAATCCTTATCATATTTTCTGTGAGCAGGCTGTTTTTGCGAATAAGCATAGGCGGAAAAATTAAGCCGAGGCATGGCAAGAGATAAAGGAACCTCACCTCTTAAAATAGGGCGTGCTTCTTCGGTTAATTGTAATGCCGAATGATTGACAATATTTTGGCGGATAAGTCCTAAGTGAATCAATTGGCGAATCACACTGGTCCAATATTCTTGCGATTTGTCTTTGCCGATACCATAGACGGATAAACTATCATGTTGTAACTCACGAATCTTTTGTTGATTCAGCCCGCGTAATACGGCGACAATGTAATTCAAACCAAAGTGCTGACCTGTGCGATAAATCACAGACATAACTTTTTGAGCATCGACAAGCCCGTCATATTGTTTGGGCGGGTCAAGACAAATATCGCAGTTTCCGCATGCTTCTTTTCGTTGCTCGCCAAAATAGTTAAGCAGCACTTGGCGGCGGCAGGTTTGTGATTCTGCAAAGGCACCGATTGCTTGTAATTTATGTTGTTCGATTTCCCGCTGTTCGCTTTCCGGTTTTTCATGCAGCACTTTATTCAGCCATACGTAATCCGCCGGGTCATAAAACAGAATCGCTTCAGAAAAAAGCTCGTCTCTGCCCGCCCGCCCTGTTTCTTGGTAGTAAGATTCGATACTGCGAGGTAAATCAAAATGTACCACAAAGCGAACATTAGACTTATTTATGCCCATACCGAACGCAACGGTTGCAACAACGATCTGAATATTATCCCGCTGGAAAGCGTTTTGTACGGTTTTACGTTCTTCAATCGTCATACCGGCGTGGTAGCCCATGACAGAGAATTTTCGTTCTGCAAGTTTTTGACTTAGCTCTTCGACTTTTTTACGGCTGTTGCAATAAACAATCCCGCTTTTTCCCTTTTGAGCGCTAATAAATTTAACCAGCTGTTCAATAGGTTTAAATTTCTCCTGAACGGTATAACGAATATTCGGGCGGTCAAAACTGCCTAGATGGATATGGGGCTGCTGTAAATGGAGATGTTGAATAATATCGAGTCGGGTTGTCGGATCTGCCGTGGCGGTGAGCGCTACAAGCGGTACGTTTTTGAAAGTTTTTCGCAAACCGCCTAAAAGAGTATATTCGGGGCGAAAGTCATGCCCCCACTGGGAAATACAGTGCGCTTCATCAACCGCAATCAGACTAATCTTGCAATGGCTAATCAGTTGAAAGAAGTGTGATGTCATCACCTTTTCGGGGGAAAGATAGAGCAGTTTCAGCTGTCCGGAGAGTGCTTTTTGTTCGACTTGTTGTTGTTCTTCAAGTGTTTGGCTGGAGTTGAGATAGCCGGCTTCAACTCCGTTGGCAAGCAGTTGATCGACTTGATCTTTCATCAGTGAGATCAATGGCGATATCACAAGAGTAATACCGTCCAAACAGAGAGCCGGGACTTGATAACAGAGAGATTTACCGCTTCCCGTTGACATTAACACCAAACAGTCTTGTCCGGATAAGATGGCTTCAATGACTTCCGACTGTCCGTAACGAAAAGCATGATAGCCAAAGACGTTATGTAATACTTCTTTGGCTTTTATAACAGGAGAGTGTGTCATTAGTTAAACGAAACGTGTTCTCCGTGGCGTGAAACCGCTTCTTCTAAATGTACCCAAAAAGAACGACCTTCAGAGCTTACCCAATCTCCTTCACGATAAGCAAAATGAAAACCGCCTAATTTGCTTGCCAGCCATAGCTCAAGCATAGCTTCTTGTTTGTTAATGACAATTTGTGAATCGTCATCAAAGGTGATGGTAAACACCGCACCTTGTGTTTCACAATCAACGTCACACCCTTGTTCTTCCAGCTGTTCTTCGATTTTTTCCCAAACCTGCTCAATATGCTGATGAAATTCTGCTAAATTCATAAATTTCTCTTTAAAGATGAAAATTAAAAAGCTGTCGAAATCATCAACAGCTCAAACAAAACGGCACTATTTTGGGGTTTTCTTTTAGGATTTTCAATGAAAATTTACATCCACGCATTATTACGAATCACGCCGACCGCAATACCTTCAATTTCAATAAAAGAAACTTTAGGATCAATCACAATGGCTTGGAGTTCATCATTTTCCGGGTGAAGGTAGATGAGATCGCCTTTGCGTTCCAAACGTTTGACGGTTACTTCATCATCAACACGGGCAACAACCACTTGCCCGTTACGTACGGAATTGGTTTTATGAACGGCGAGCAAATCACCGTCAAGAATCCCGATGTTTTCCATTGAGTTGCCGTTTACTTTCAATAGGTAATCGGCGTGAGGTGAAAACATTGCGCCATTAACGGGATAGTGTTTTTCGATATGTTCAATCGCTTCAATCGGCGTGCCGGCGGCTACTTTGCCGATTAAAGGTAGCCCGACGTCTTCATTTGCCGCTTCATCCTCAACTAAAATACGAATACCTCGGGATGTGCCGGATAACATTTCAATATAGCCTTTACGCGCCAATGCTTTTAGATGCTCTTCCGCAGCATTCGGTGATTTAAAGCCGATTTCACGGGCAATTTCTACACGTGTCGGAGGCATACCCGTGGTTTCAATATGATTTTTGACAAAATCAAAAATCTCCTGTTGGCGGGCGGTTAGATGTTGACGTTTCATAATATCCTCACTGTCTTTATATACAGAAAACATTGACATTATATCCAGTGAATCACTTTTTGCAACTAAATAAATTCAGAATTCTTTTAAAAATCTATGTTAAAATCAGACCGATAATCCAACCATAATTATTCAAAAGGATATAAAAATGTCATCTTTCGTGAGTATTTATCGCCAAATTTTAAATTTGCCACTCTCATTATTGGTTAAATCTAGAGCCATTCCTAAAGATCCGCTAAACGAATTAAATTTAAATTTAGAACAGCCTATTGTTTATGTGCTGCCTTATACTTCCCAAACAGATTTATTAATTTTACAGAAGAATTGTAAAGCGCTGAATTTACCCGATCCTTTAGAAAATAATCAAATACAAGGGCATTCTTTACCTCGTTTTGTTTTTTTAGATGAGGGGCGTCGTTTTTTCAAATCAAAAGGGGTGAAAAGCGAAACGGAATCTATTTTTTACCGTTACTTGGATTTAAACCGCAACGATGATCAGCTTGATGTGCAGGTTATTCCCGTCTCGGTATTATGGGGACGTGCGCCGGGTAAGGAGAAAGGGCTGCCCGTTTTACGCTTGTTGGGGCCATTCCAACGTTTAATTACCATGCTGTGGTTTGGTCGGGATAACTTTATCCGTTTTTCTCAAGCGGTTTCTTTGCGCTATATGGTTTCTCATCACGGGGCGGATAAAGCGATCGCACAAAAATTGGCAAGAGTTGCTAAAATGCACTTTGCCAAACAGCGATATTCCGCAACAGGGCCTCAATTGCCCGATCGTCAGGCGATGTTCAACAAATTATTACAATCTCCGGCAATTTTAGCGGCGATTGAAGATGAAGCGCAAAAGCCTAAAGGCTCACCGGAAAAAGCACGCAAAGAAGCGCAGAAAATGCTGGAAGAAATTGCAGCGAATGTACGCCATGAGAGCTTACGTACCGCAGATCGCCTTTTAAGCTGGTTGTGGAATAAACTGTATCAAGGCATTAATGTGCAATATGCAGAACGTGTGCGTAAATTGGCATTAGAAGGGCATGAGTTGGTTTATGTGCCTTGTCACCGCAGCCATATGGATTACTTACTGCTGTCTTATATTCTTTATCACCAAGGTTTAGTGCCGCCTCATATTGCTGCGGGAATTAACCTTAACTTCTGGCCGGCAGGCCCGATTTTCAGAAGTTGGGGCGCATTTTTCATTCGCCGGACTTTTAAAGGCAACCGCCTTTATTCCACCATATTCCGTGAATATTTAGCGGAATTATTCTATCGAGGTTATTCGGTGGAATATTTCATTGAGGGCGGTCGTTCCCGTACAGGGCGATTGCTTGAGCCGAAAACCGGCATGATGTCGATGACATTACAGGCATTACAACGCGGTTTAAAACGCCCGATTAGCATTGTGCCTGTTTATATCGGCTATGAACATGTTCTTGAAGTCGATACTTACGCAAAAGAGTTGCGTGGGGCTGAAAAAGAGAAAGAAAATGCGGGATTAGTATTACGTGTGATTAAAAAACTGCGTAATCTTGGCCAAGGCTATGTGAATTTCGGGGAGCCAATCCCGTTAAATCACTATTTAAATCAACATTTTCCTGAATGGAAAGAACCGGTTGAGGAAAATGCCCGACCGAAATGGCTCAATAGTGCGGTGGAGTCTGTGGCAAATCAAGTTATGGTCAATATTAATAATGCCGCAGCGGTTAATGCCAAAAATTTAATCGGCTCGGTGTTACTTGCCTCTCGCCAGCGGGCGCTGACTAAAGAGCAGCTCTTAGAACAAGTTGAAAGCTATATGCAGCTATTTAAGCAAGTACCTTACACGGCGGATATTACCTTACCGACCGATTCGGCAGAGGCAATGTTGGAACACGTGCTACAGCTTCCCCGCTCCGGAGTGTTATCCGAAAAAGATAATTTCGGTGAAATTATCCGCTTAGATCGCCAATCTGCGGTGTTAATGACCTATTATCGTAATAACATTCAGCATCTTTTCGTCTTACCATCGTTAGTGGCAAGCATTGTATTGCACCATGAAGCGGTATCAAAAGATCTGATTATGCAAAGTATCCGCCGCATCTATCCGTTTTTACAGGCAGAATTATTCTTGCATTTTGAAGAGCAGAATATTCGTACTCATATCGAGGCGATTTTAGCGGAGTTTACCCGCCAAAATCTTATCAATAATGAAAGTGAGATGTTCATGATTAACCGCTCGCGAGTTCGAGCGTTACAATTACATTCGGCGGGTATTCGGGAATTATTACAGCGTTATTACATCAGCTTAAGCATCTTAATCGAACAGCCTGAGATTAGCCGTAACGCACTGGAAAAAGAGAGCCGTTATATTGCCCAACGGCTATCTGTGTTACACGGCATTAATGCACCTGAATTTTTTGATAAGGCGCTATTCTCAACATTCAGTAATACCCTCAAAGCACAGGGTTATTTTGATGAAGACGGAAACTCGGTGACAGATAAAGTACAAGCTACCGAAGCGCTGATTCGAGGATTTATTTCTTCCGAAGTGCAACACACGATTCGGGGGGCAATGGTTAAGCCGGAGGAAGCGGCTGAAACCAAAGAAGAGAAAAGTACGGAAGAAGAGTGACGGCTATAACAAGCGGTCAAATAATTGAGAAATTTTGCAGATTTTTTCTGTTATTTGACCGCTTGTCTCTATACTTTTTTACACGCTATGCCTAATTGTATCCCATCATTCTCAACAAACTTCTGGTATATTCAATCGCTTCGGCACGGTTAGCGACACCGATTTTCTGATAAAGATTGCGAATATGGGTTTTGATTGTAGTAATCGCCACCACCAATTCCTGAGAAATCTGTTCATTACTGTAACCTGAATAGATTAAACCCAATACTTGCCACTCTCGCTGGGTGAGCGGGCTGATTTTTAACAGTTCCGGCACTTGTGGATTTTCCAATAAGGCTTTTACGAATTCCTCATCAAAATGCGCGGTTTTATGACGATTGTGTTGGTTGATACTACGCAGAATAAACTGTGCTTTATGTACCGAGAGATCTTCCAGCACATTCAGCTGTAGCAATTGGCGGATTTGTTGCGCCATCAGATCGCCTTCAATCACAAAGGCGCTGATAAAATTCGTCTGTTGGCTCAAATTCAAGGCTTGAATCAAGTCTCTTTGCGCCAGCTCCTGTCTGCCTTGCAGATAATAAACCCGATTGCGCAAAATTAAGGCTCTTTGGCTGTCGCTGACTAAATTGAAAATCGCCGTGGTACGCAGCAGACTATTAAGGATTTTCAGTGCCTGTTCAAAATCTTCCTGCAATAAGTAGCAACGAGCGATGTTACGCCATTGACGTTGGGTAAAATGGTTATGCTCTTGAGCGGGGAAATTGGCTTGTGCCAACCAACTTTCAAGCTGTTCCGTGCGGTTGCTCATCTGCCAATAGATCAGTTGAATTTCATCTAATGCCGTCAGCCAGTCTTTGTGAGGCGAACAGCGGGAAAGTAACGTTTTACACTGTTCAATCAAGCGTTCCGCATTGTTTAAATCACCTTTAGTGAGAGAAATTTTAGCCAACAGCGCAAGGCTTTGCAGGCGCTCCTCTTCTTTTTCCAGCACTTCAATCCCGGCGTTTGCCATGGCTTCGGCTTGATCTAAATGGTGCCACTCCCACAAAATTTGCCCTTTTAAACGGAGCAAAAATTCGTTCATCGGGATTTGATGAAACTCTTTGGTTTGGAGTGTCGTTTCTTTAAGCAAGTCGTAAGCCGATTGCCAAAAGCCTTGTGCTGACAGGATTTCAGATTGTTGTAACTTAGACCACAGCCAATGATGATAAGCCCGTTGACTGGTCGCCATTTTCTCGACTTGCTGCATTAGCGACAAGCCTTCTTTCAAATAGCCTCGGCAATGTTGTGCCTCGCCGATCACGGAGGTGGCGACAATTTGTGCATAGCCAAATTCATCGGAAAGATTGGCTAAAGCCTGTTTTGCCAACAAATAAGCCTGTTCCTCATCGCCGGCATTGATTGCTACTTGCGCCCGAAGCGCATCAAAGCGACCTTGCAGGCTTTCTGTAAGCGGTGACTTTGGCTGAAATTTTTGCAAAATGCCGCTGACTTCTTGGTGGCGGTGTTGGCTTTGTGCCAGCCATGCTTTGAGCAGGACTAAGTTTTCGTTCTGCCACAGTTGTTCGGACGGTAGATGATTTAAACAATCCTCCAACAGTTTGAGTTGTCCTTGATGGAATAACGTCCAGCCGTGTTCTTGCAAAATATGGTAGAGAGTTTGCGGATCGTCTAACATCTGCGCATGGTACAGCGCCTCGGAACCATAACCGAGTTTCAGCCATTTCAGCGCCGCCGTTTTATGTAACGACTGCCACTCATTCGGCAATTCCAAGCGGCAGCTTTGCGATAAATAAGCCGCTAAAATCGGATGAAATTTCCACCAAATCTCGCCGTCTTCGTGGCTCATTCGGGTAATAAACAGTCCGAGTTTTTCCAATTCATCCAGTTTTTTGACACCGTTTTCGTCTTGTGTCAGCGCTAAAATTAACTTTTCGTTCATCGAGCGCAAGATAGAACAACGCTGCATAAATTGCTTAATTTCAGGCTCTACATAATGGAACACTTCTTCATTCAGATAGTCGGCAATGTGTTGTTGGTTGAGATTGGTCAGCAATTTTTCGGGGAAATGGAGTAAATCCGCATTCTGTTTAATCGCTAAAATCATCAATTGCAATGCCGTAGCCCAGCCTTCCACACGCTCACAAATCGCAAAAATCACCTCATCGCTTAGGGTTTCATCCAGTTTTTGCTCGAAAAACTGACGTGTTTCCGTTGGCGTAAATGCCAGTTGGTGAACATCAATTTCAAGTAATTGCTCGTGAATCCGTAAATTCGTGATACTCAGCGGTGGGGTTAAGCGCGAAAGCAGAACTAAACTCATTGTTTGTGGCTGATGTTTAAGCCAAAAGCGTAAGGCATCGTGGATTTCGCTGTTTTCGATTAGGTGATAGTCATCCATAATCAGATAAAAATGGCGGGGGATTTCAGCCAATAGAATCAATAACTGGCTAAAATAATCAATCAGATTATTTTTATAACTGATACCTTGAAGCGAAATACCGGTTGCTTGTGACAGCGCAGAGGAAAAATAGTGACAAAACTGTTCGGCATTATTGTCGCTCTCATCAAGAGAAAACCAAGCGACCAACTCGTTTTTAGCAAGTAGTTTTTCTTTCCATTGCGAAACAAGGGTCGTTTTACCATAACCGGCAGGAGCGATCACCAAGGTTAGCGGATAAGCATTGGCTTTTGAAAGACGTTTGAGTAGCTCACTGCGCTCAATACGCTGTTGCGATTTTTGTGGCAGCGTCGAACGGTTGGATATTAATTTGGTCGGAATTAGCTTGGTAACAACTTGCATATTTCTCTCCTACGATTTTCCAGTGATTCTATCAAATTTTGGAGTGAATAATGTATAAATGAAGTAAGAATAGGTGGTCAATTACGTAAATAATTGACCACACATCAAAATTTAAGGATTTCCCGCCCAAACAACCATCACTTTGTCTTTTTCGTTTTGTCGAGAAAACGCAAAGTATTTGCTAGTTTCGAGGATTTTTTGTTCGCCGTTACCAATAGCGGTGTGATGTTGGCGGAATTTTGCAAGGGTTTGCCAATGTTTCATCAAGGCTTGATGATCAGCACTTTTCGCTAAATCTTGCCAGTTCATATCCGATCTGGTACCTTGAATCGGATCCGACCCTGTCGCACCGAATTTTCTGCCGCTTTCATCGCCGTAATAAATTTGTACCGCGCCCGGTGAGAGTAGCAATAAACTGCCTGCGGTTTTCTGTTTATCCGGATTATTTTGGCTGTCATCGTGGAAGAACAAACGGGTATCGTGCGAAGAGAGATAGCTTAACACGTTAAGATTGCTCAATTTTTCACTCATCTGTTGATAAGTCGGAGCAATTTTGGCAAAGCAGCCAAGAGCCTCTTTCGCTTGATCTTGGAAGCTGAAGTTGATCATCGCATCAAAGCCGTTGTTGTAATAATCGCTGGTGTGAACGCCGTGTCCCCACGCCTCGCCCGTCATCCAAAATTTATCGCCAAAGGATTGATTCGGATGGGCTTTTTGCCATTTTTCCAAGGCTTTTTCCGCCGATTGTTTCAATTCCAACCAAGTGCTTTTTTCCACGTGTTTTGCCGTATCCACACGGAAACCGTCCACGCCATATTTTTCTACCCAGTCGGACAACCAGCCGATTAAATAATCGCGGACTTTGGCATTTTCACGGAATGTCGCCTGTGTATCAGGTTTATTTGCAAAAAATTCGGGCAAACCGACCGCTTGTTCGCTTTCGGTTTTGAGGTCAGGTAGCGACGCCAGCGACATTTTCAGATCATCAAATTTCGGACTGTCGTAATCACCGATGTCAGAACGAAGCCACGTCTTGCCCCACCATTTTTGCCACGCCGCTTTGTCGCTGAAATTGATAAAATTGTTGAACGAGTGCCAGTTTTGTCCTGCTTTCGGTGTCCAGTCCGTCCAATGTTTGCCGAGCGTTTTCTCAATATCATCGCCTTTCAGATGTAATGCCCCAAAGCCATACTGTTGCATATCAGCAAGCGTCGCATAGCCGGTGTGGTTCATCACAATATCAAAAATGACGCGAATCCCCCGTTGATGGGCTTGGTCAATAAAGGTTTTCAGATCGTTTTCACTGCCCATATTGGCATCAATTTTCGTCCAATCTTGGTGATAATAGCCGTGGTAAGCGTAGTGCGGGAAGTCGCCTTTTTCACCGCCACCCACCCAGCCGTGAATTTGCTCAAGGGGCGAGCTGATCCAAATCGCGTTCACGCCAAGTTGTTGTAAGTAATCCAGTTTTTGGGTTAGCCCTTTTAAATCGCCACCGTGGAAAGTGCCGATTTCGTCTTTACCGTCTTTTTTACGCCCGTAGCTGTTGTCGTTACTCGGATCGCCGTTATAAAAACGGTCGGTTAACACGAAATAAACGGTGGCGTTTTTCCACGTAAAAATCGGCTCGGAACTGACCGCTTGTAACGGTTCCAGTAGCAGTAATCCGTCACTGTCTGCCGATGGCATCATCGTGATCTTACCGTTTTGTACTTTCGCCGTGTTGCCCGAATAGAAATCCCGTACGGTTTCGCCGTCTTTGAACACGCCGGAAACCTCAATTTCTAACGGTTTGCCGTCCCATTTCGGACAAACTTGGACTAATTCATTAGCGCTTTTGGTTGCTTCAACCGTTAATTTTGCCGTTGGCGTGCCACTTCGCATATCAATTTCTACGCTGTATTTTCCGTCACGGAACAGCCGGGTAGATTCGGCAGGATCTTTGCAAGGCACAAGGCTGACGACTTGATTTAATTTCAATGCAGTTTGTGGTTGGTAACATTGCTGATTAAGCGAGAATTGGAACGGGTAGTTGCCTTTTTTGAGCTGGGCGTGCGCTTGGTAGAGCAGTTTTTCGTTGGATTCAAATGTCGGGAAATGTTCACTCTGCCATTGGTTTGCCGAGAGGCTGGCACAAGCAAAAAGTGAAAGCCAAAGTAGTGATTTTTTCATTTGGGTTTCCTTGTAGCTTTGTTGCATAAAATAACTTGTAGGGGCAAATTACATTTGCCCCAAAACGGTTATTGAGAAATAGGGGCTAATGTGATTAGCCCCTACAACGGATTATTTTGCCGAAACGTGTTTAATAAAAATCTGGCGAGGTTGTTTTAAGCCAAGCTGTTCCGCTTCATTGACCAAGTTCATCGCTTTATTCACATCGTTATTTTTCAATGCTTTTAATACGGCTTGATTGAAATAATCTTCGGTGCTGGATTCGACCGGTTGTGTCGGTTTGGTTGCCGCTTTGGCTGCCACCGCAGTTGTGCCGACTTGGGTTGGTGCGGGGGTTTTGGCTTCAAATAACGGGCCGTTTAAACCGATAAACTGACTGGATTGAATGCCGTCCACTTCTACATTGATTTTACCTTGGTTGCTGTGTGTAACGGTAATATCCGCAATCGCCGGCGGTTGGTTACCTTTCGCTTTTGCCAAGAGTTTGGCAGGGTGCGTCATCGTGGTTTTACCCTGTAAATCTTGCTCGGTGGTATAAACAAGCAAGTAGATGAAATCTTGATTTGCCGTTGGGGTGAGGCTGAGTTCCGCTTGATATTGTGCCGGACTTAAACCGCGTTCTTCGCTGAATTTAAATTGGGAAGACGGATAAGTCATCGCAGGGTTAAATTGCGCATCTAAAATCAAGGCATTCGGGACGAATACCGTATTATCTTTTTGTACCGGGCTTGTGATGTTAAGTTTAATCGTGCCTTGATTGGCGGGGATTTTGTATGCCACAACCGAACCGCTTGCGCCCGCTAATTTGTTCGCAAGGGTTGCCACATTCGTCTCATTATTTTGTGAAAGTGTAATATCTTGCCATTGAATTTTTGCCAATTCCGCTTTTGTCGGTTGTAATGGTGCGGCAGCAAGTTGTGATGCGAGAAATAAGCCTGAAAGGAAAAGGGCGATGTTGGTTTTCATAAATCCTCCGAGTGTGAATAACGGGCGGTAATCTAACAAAATTCCCTCCCCGTTTACAGGGGAAGGTTGGGGAAAGGAAATAAAACTGCAAAATTTTAGTGAAAAATCACCGCTTGTATTCCTTTGGATGGCGCACGTTTTGAACATGCGCCGTCTATCCCTTCAAATTCTACGATGGGCACTCGTTACAAACGAGCGCCATCTTGGGTGGGATATATTTGATTATCACCAAGCTTCGATGGCGCACGTTTTGAACGTGTGCCGTATATCCCTTCAAATTTTACGATGGGCACTCGTTACAAACGAGCGCCATCTTGAGGGGTGGTTATACTTGATTACCACCAAGCTTCAAATTGAACACCGCCGATAAATTCGCCGTCTTTCGCTTTATAACCGGCGTCTGTACGGTTTGCGGTGTTGAATTTGTCGTTCCAGTGAGCGTAAGTACCGAATACACGAATTGCAGGGCGCGCCCAAATGCTTGAGCCGGCTTGCCATTGTTGTGCAATGGTATATTTCGCTAAGTTGTTTTTCTTACCTGTCGCTTGATCTTTGATCACATCGTAGCCGACTTCAGCAAGGGTGCTCATAGTGTCATTCCATTTATACATTGGACGGATACCTGCAGAGTACCATGTTTTGCCTTGGTTGTTGTCTAAGTCTGTTTTTTCATAGATTAACGCATACATCACTTCAACTTTGTCGCTGGCTTGAACTACACCTTGGTTGATTAAGCGAAGCATATGACCTCGGTTATCTGCTTTTGAACCTTGAGCGTGACCGTTGTTCCAAGATGTCATCGAATCTTTTGCATATTGAACGGTGAATTTGTTGAAGCCACCGAAGAAGTTGCCTTGGGTATATTCAGCGGTTGCCATATAACCGTTTTTGGTTGCATCGCTATTTACATAAGCTGAATCATCTTTTTTGTGTGCGTTTGCGTAGTCAAAACCAAGTTCTAAAGAACCGTCTTTCCAAAGTTCAATGCCTGCTAAACGTACATCGAAGATATCGTTATATACATCTTTTTTCGCAGTACGATCGCTTTGGTAGCTTTTGGTTGCATAGTCATAGTAGTAAGAGAAAGCTCCACCTGATTCGGTATCACGGGTAACCGCAACAGAAAGTTTACCGAAACCTAAGTCGATGTTTTCAACCCCTGCGCCCGGACCTGAAATATCCCAGTAGTAGAAGTCGTTCATATGCACATCGTGACGTTGATAGAAGCGTTTACCTGCCCATAATGTTGCGCCCGGTAAGCTGTCGGCGAAGTTTTTAAATTGTACGTTTAATTCACGTAATGCCGGGCTGGTTTCCGTCCAGTCATTGTTGTGTAAGGTACCACCGTAAGCGACGTTAGTATCAAAGTAGATTGATTTTTCGCCTGATTTAAATAACTCTTGACCAAGTTTTAACTCAGCGTAAGTGTCTGATTCATTACCTAAACGGTATTTTGAACCGCCGCCGTTTACGGTAAAGGCAGATTGTTCACCGCCGCCTGATGTCCAGCCGATACCTGAACGGGCATAACCGTGGAAATCTACCGCAAAGGCAGAAGTAGAAAGTAAAGCACCTGATACTAATGTAGCGAGTAAGCTTTTATTGATATTCATAGGAAACTCCTTGATCTCTTTTATTAAGGTTTGACATTATGAAAAAAACTGTTATACGCCTAATTCCTGGAATAGACGTCTGCACGCCGTACCGTCTTCTTTAAACAAATGGCAACGGTTCGGGTTGATACCGATAGAGAGTTCATCGCCTTCTTCTACCAGTACAATATCATTTTGGCGGTAAACCAAGCTCTGTTTAATCGGAGGCATTTCGACATAAACTTGGGTTTCGTTACCGAGTTGTTCGACGACTTTTACGGTGCCTGAAATACAGATCTCGCTTTGGTCGCAAGGCAACAAGTGCTCCGGACGAATGCCGAGGGATAAGTTATCGCCGACTTTCACGCCTTTACCTTCTACCGGCACCCAGAAGTTAAGGTGGGTGGAATCCGGTAATTCGATTTTCACTGCGTCTTGTTTGACTTCCACCACACGTACCGGGATAAAATTCATTTTCGGCGAGCCGATAAAACCGGCGACAAAACGGTTGGCTGGGTAGTGATAGAGCTCTAGTGGTTTGCCGACTTGAGCAACGTTAGTCGTAATTTGTGTGTTGTTGCCGAGCGCTTGTAACACCACGATTTTATCTGCAAGAGTCATAGCTTCGACTTGGTCGTGGGTTACGTAAATCATGGTTCTGCCTAATTTTTTGTGCAGTTTGGAAATTTCGACCCGCATTTGTACACGCAATGCCGCATCCAAGTTAGAGAGCGGTTCGTCTAGTAAGAACACCTCAGGTTGGGAAACGAGGGTACGACCAATCGCCACACGTTGACGCTGACCGCCGGAAAGTTCTTTCGGTTTACGTTGCAGTAAATGGGCTAATTGTAGAATTTCAGCGACTTGGTTAACACGCTGTTCAATTTCCGCTTTGGATTTACCGGCAAGTTTTAAACCGAAAGACATATTTTCCGCCACATTTAAATGAGGATAGAGGGCGTAGGATTGGAACACCATACCGATATTGCGTTTGGCGGGCGGTATGTCGTTCATACGCTGTTCACCGATATATAAATCGCCGGAGGTAATATCTTCCAAGCCGGCAATCATTCTTAATACCGTTGATTTGCCACAACCGGACGGGCCTACGAATACTACAAATTCGCCTTCCTGAATATCTAAGTTAATATCACGGGAAATATGTACGTCGCCATATGATTTATTGACATTAACAAGCTTTACATTTGCCATTGCTACTATCCTCTAGTCACTATAAGTTTCAATGGTCGCTAAGGTTACCCATTCATGAGGCGCTTGAAATCATACTTAGTGAAAAATTTTTTAGGTCTTTAAAAAAATTTTTTTCCGCTATAAATCTCAGAAATTTGTGACTGAGATCACACTTTAAACCGAGTATTTTGTGATCTTCGTCACGATTTTGATGAGGGGGGAGTAAAAGTGTGAAGTAGATCCGTCCGGTTGTGGCAAATCAACGGTA
>JBGXMX010000159.1:0-7028 GCA_041809245.1 Glaesserella sp. | reverse complement strand
TTAACCCTCAACAGCAGTTAAACGATACTACGATTCAGCCGACTTATGAAATTCAACATATCCGACAACTGGTTGAGATTGCAAGCGGTCGATTTTGATAAATTTTTTGCAATGAGATATACATAAATTATAACCACAGGTTATTTGCAATAAGTAGCATAGATGTTACACTCTGCGCCTCTTTTATACTCGGAGAAGATTAAAATGCAAACCAAATTTAAAACACTATTCTCTACCCTATTTCTTACCGCTCCACTTTTACTCCCTCATACGGCACAAGCAGAAGGAAAATTAACCGTTTATTGCTCGGTACAAAATAATGTTTGTGAAGATATGATGAAGAAATTTTCAGCGCAATATCAGGTTGAAACACAATTTATTCACGGCGGTACCGGGACTATTTTCGGCAGAATCAAGGCGGAAAAAGAGAATCCTCAGGCGGATGTTTGGTACGGCGGCACTATTGAACCCCATTTCCAAGCGGCACAATTGGGGTTATTAGCGCCTTATCGCTCACCAAAACAAACTGAAACGTTGCCACAATTTCAATCGCTGCTGACTCAAAAAGGGGAATTCACTTCGATTGTCTATATGCTGGTGCTGGGCTTTGGAGTGAACACGGAAAAATTAGCCAAATTAGGCGTGGATAAGCCAAAAACGTGGGCGGATTTGCTTGATCCTCGTTTAAAGGGTGAAGTGCAATTGCCCGACCCTCGTAGCTCAGGCACAACCTACACCATTATCGCCACACTCATTCAATTATGGGGTGAAGAAAAAGCTTTCGCATTCCTAAAACAGCTTGATGCCAATATTTCCCAGTATGTTAAAAGTAGCCTTGTCACCACTAATCTTTCCCGTGGTGAAAGTGCGGTAACCATTGGTTTTGTGCATAGTTACACCACGGAAAAAGAAAAAGGTGCGCCTGTTGAAGCCGTTCTGCCGCAAGACGGTGTGGGCTATGCTTTGGGCGGAACCAGTATTATCAAAGGAGCGCGTAACTTGGATAATGCTAAATTATTTACAGATTGGGTACTTTCTAAAGAAGCACAGGAGCTCCCTTGGCGCGAACATGGGGTTTATCAAATTCCAACCAATGTTAATGCCGAAGTCGCCCCGCAGTCTGTGAAGTTAGACGGAATTAAACTTGTTGAGTTGGATTTTGATCGCTTTGGTTCTAGCGAAGAAGGAAAACGCCTTGTTGATAAATGGCTTGCTGAAGTTAAGCTGGCTAAATAATCTATCTAAAATAGCTTCCTCAGATGGTGTTCGTTTGTAACATACGCCATCGCAGATGACGGCATTGATGGTGATTTTTATTGGTATGAATTTACTGGATCAGATTTACATTATTCTTATTGAAACTTCCCACAGCGGGAATATCGGTTCTACCGCACGTGCGATGAAAACGATGGGGCTTAGCCATTTACGTTTGGTCTCACCTAAGCAAGTGATTGACGAACAGGCGGTGTCACTTTCTGCCGGGGCAAAAGATCTGCTTGAGCGCGCACAAGTTTATACCAGCTTTGAGGAAAGTATTGCCGATTGTCAGTTAGTAATTGGTACCAGCGCACGGCTGCGTCATTTACAAGGTTCGCTGGTTGAGCCGAGAGCTTGCGCCGAGTTTGCATTAAAGCGAGCCGGGCAAGGCAAAGTCGCTATAGTGTTTGGGCGGGAGCGTGTCGGGTTAACCAATGAGGAGCTACTTAAGTGCCATTATCATCTGAATGTGCCGACAAACCCTGAATACGGCTCTTTGAATTTAGCCATGGCGGTGCAGATTGTCAGTTATGAAATTCGTATGGCGTGGCTGAATTTGAAAAAAAATCCTGAAAATCAACCGCTTGTTGAATACCCTAATGCGGATGCGCTTGAACATTTCTTTAACCATACGGAGCGTTTGTATAAATCCTTAGGCTTTATTCGTAATGAGGCGGTAATGTTAAAACTGCGCCGCCTTTATCAGCGGGCGGAACTGGAAACGGCGGAGCTGAATCTGTTACGAGGTATGCTGACCGCCGTAGAAAAGAAAATGAAAGATTAGGCAAGCGCTTGTTGTAGTCGACCTTGATGTTTGGCTAACAGTTGTTCGGCTTGCACTTTATCTACACCGGCTAGAATCATCATAATCGCCAGTTTTGCGCTATGGTTGGCGATGGCTAACTGCGTTTCAGCCACTTCTTTAGTGCAGCCTGTCGCTTCCATCACAATCCGAATTGCACGGGCAACCAGTTTTTGGTTACTGGCTTGTACATCCACCATTAAGTTTTGATAGCATTTGCCGATTAAAATCATGCTGGCGGTAGTAAGCATATTCAGCACAAGCTTTTGAGCCGTACCCGATTTGAGGCGGCTGGAGCCTGTCAATGCTTCTGCACCGACGAGGGTTTCAATTGCAATATCGGCAATTTGGCTCATGGCTGAATGAGGATTACTAGAAATCGAAACAGTAGTTGCGCCTTGCTTTTTGGCATAAGTTAAAGCGCCGATAACGTAAGGCGTGCGCCCGCTTGCAGCAATGCCGACTAAGATATCCTGTTTGCTGAATTGAATCCGTTTGAGATCATCTTCGCCCGCTTGAGGATTATCTTCCGCACCTTCAATCGGGTGGCGTAATGCGTGTTCTCCGCCGGCAATAATGCCTTTGACCATCTCAGGCGAAACGCCGAAGGTTGGCGGACATTCCGAAGCGTCTAGTACGCCCAGCCTGCCGCTGGTTCCCGCACCGATATAAACCAGCCGCCCGCCTTGTTGAAAGGCTGCCACGATTTTTTCAACGGCTTGTGCAATTTGCGGTAAACACGCTTCAATCGCAAGGGGGACTTTTTTATCTTCATCGTTAATTAATTTGACGATTTCTTGTGCCGAGCAGCGATCGATGTTCATGGTATTCGGATTACGTTGTTCGGTTATCAGTTGGCTTAAGGTGTGTAGAAGATCTTTTTCTGCCATAACATTTCTCCCTATTTTGCAAAAATTACGCCCAAACTGACCGCTTGTCGGGCGCCTGTGACACTTGGTAAGTTTGAAGCTTTTTGATGAATCCGTTGATAAGCAAGCCAAGCGAATGCTGCGGCTTCAACGTAATCAACATCCAGCCCGTAGTCTGTTGTAGTGGCGACTTGCCATGTCGGCAGTAGCGTGTCGAGCCGCTCCATCAAAAAGCGATTTTTCGCACCGCCGCCGCAAACCAGCAGTAGGCAAGGCAGATGGTGCGGATTTGCTATGTGTTTCAGATCTTGTGCAATGCTTTGGGCGGTAAATTCTAACAGCGTGGCTTGTACGTCTTGTGGGGCGATAGGGGTGAATTGGGATAGTTTGGCTTCAAGCCATGCAAGGTTAAATAGTTCTCTGCCGGTACTTTTTGGCGGCGGAGCCGATAAAAACGGCTCATCTAACAGCGCAGCAAGTAAAGCTGTGTGGATTTTGCCCGTTTTCGCCCATTCGCCATTGCGATCAAAACGTTTGGCTTGGTGTTTTTCTATCCAAATGTCTAACAGAGTGTTGCCGGCGCCTATATCATAGCCGATGGTCGGTTGATTCGGTACAAGCAGGGAAATATTGCTGATCCCACCGATATTGAGTACGCCGGTAATACGTTGCGTATGATGAAAATAGGCTTCATGAAAAGCGGGGACTAAAGGTGCGCCTTGCCCGCCGTAGGCAATATCTTTGCGGCGAAAATCGCCTACGGTGGTAATGCCCGTTTTTACGGCAACAAGATTCATATCGCCGATTTGAGTGGTAAAAGGATAATCCCCGTTTGGCGAATGCCAAATGGTTTGTCCGTGACAACCAATCGCTTCGATTTGATCCGCACACAGTTGCTGACTTTGCAAAAAGCGCTCGATACAATCGGCATAAAGTAGCGCCAAACGGTGATCGATTTCGCCTAATTGCTGTAATGAGGTTTGTCCTGAGCGAAGCAGCGCGGAAAGCACTTCGCGTAATGCCTGTGGCATTGGGGTAAAATCGGAGGCAATTAACACAGGAGGGGTTGGGGCGAAATCGACTAATGCCAAATCAACACCATCTAAACTGGTACCGGACATTACGCCAATATAGTATTTCGGTTTCATCTGCGTTTCTCCTTTATGGGTTAAAGATAACGTGGCAGCTCCACAAGGCTATTAAGCACATAATCGGCTTTGGCTTCGCCCTCGGCTGTGACCGTTTTGCCGGTACGAACCAACACTTTGGTTTTTACACCCGCTTTTTCCGCTGCCAGTAGATCTTCTAATTTATCCCCTACCATCACCGATTGTGCAGGGTCAATCTTCAAATCCCGAATAGCTTGTAAAAACATACCGGCTTCGGGCTTACGGCAGTCACACTGCTGTTTAAATTCCCCTTTTCCTTCCGGGTGGTGCGGGCAGTAATAAATACCGTCTAAATCGACATCTTGTTCTGCAAGAGACCAATCCATCCATTCGGTCAGTTGTAAAAATTGGGCTTCTGAGAAATAACCGCGGGCAATACCTGATTGGTTGGTGACAATCACCAATAGATAGCCTTTCTTTTTCAATTGGCGCAGCGTATCAATAACGCCTTCAATAAATTGAAAATCATCAATTTGATGGACATAACCGTGATCAATATTAATCGTACCGTCACGATCGAGAAAAATTGCTTTATTTGCCATGTTGTTGCCCTTTTAAATAGTCTACGACGAGCTGATGGTGATCGCCGGTTTTGAATTTATCAAATACCGCTTCGATCACGCCGGACTCATCCACTAAAAAACTGATACGATGAATGCCGTCATAGGTTCTGCCCATAAATTTTTTCTCTCCCCATACGCCAAAGGCTTCGGCTACTTGATGATCCGAATCGGATAAGAGCATAAAATTTAAGCCTTTTTTATCTGTAAACTGTGCTAATTTTGCCACAGGATCAGGGCTAATGCCGAGTACGACCACATTGAATTCGTCGAGTTCCGATTTGCTGTCTCTGAGGTGGCAGGCTTGAGTGGTACACCCCGGCGTGAGCGCTTTCGGGTAAAAATAGACCAGTACTTTTTTGTCTTGAAATTGTTGCAGCGAGACGGATTGATTATTTTGATTGAGTAAGGTGAATGCCGGGGCGATGTCCCCGCTTCGAAGTGTCTGCATATGAATTGCCCTAAAATTGGAAATTTAGGGCAATATAATAGCTTAATTTGTCAAGATGTGTAAGAGTCGAAAGGTTATTACCAGCCTTTTACCATCGCACCTTTGAACACTTCGTTCGCTTTATTGAACACTTCTTCAGATTGGTACGCTTTAACGAAATCTTTCACGATCTCTTTATCTTTATTGTCTTCACGTGACACAATCAGGTTTACATAAGGTGAGTTTTTATCTTCAACGAAAATACCGTCTTTAGTTGGCGTTAAACCAATTTGACCTGCATAAGTCGTGTTGATAATAGAGAATGCCACATCATCTAATGTACGTGGAAGCAATGGCGCTTCAATTTCTTGAATATCAAGATTTTTTGGGTTTTCCACAATATCTACACGGGTTGAAAGTAAGTTAGTATTATCTTTTAACTTAATTAAACCTTGTTTTTCAAGCAAGATTAATGCACGACCTAAGTTTGTCGGGTCGTTTGGCACTGCAATTTTATCGCCGTCTTTAAGCTCGTTAATTGACTTAATTTTCTTAGAATAGGCTGCAATCGGATAAACGAAAGTATTACCGACAGGTGTTAATTTGTAGCCTTTATCTGCGATTTGTTTGTCTAAATACGGCTTGTGTTGGAACGCATTGACATCTAAATCGCCTTTGTTTAAGGCTTCGTTTGGTGTTGCGTAATCCGTGAAAATCACTAACTCTAAATCACGGTTATACTTCTCTTTAGCAACTTTAGCCGCCACTTCCATGACTTCATGCTCAGGGCCTGAAATCACACCGACTTTCAATACTTCTTTTTTCTCGTTACAGCCAGCTAATACCAATGCAGATACAACGGCTAAACCAAATGCTTTTTTTAAATTCATCATGTTTCTCTTTTTTAATCTATAAAATCACTGACAAGCGGTCTGATTCTGCGATTTTTTTGCAAAATTTTTACAAAATCTCACCGCTTGTTATTGTCGCCACGATGATACACGTTTTTAACAACAACCTCGATGGCGCACGTTTTTAACGTGTGCCTCTCATCAATTTTGTCTATTACACTCAGGCACTCGTTACAAACGAGCGCCATCTCTAGGGCTGTCGCTACAAGTAAATTACCAGCCTTTTACCACACCGCCGTTAAATAATTTTAACGCTTCTTGGTAAACTTCTTCCGTTTGGAATGCTTTTACGAAAGTTTGTAAACGCTCATCACCTTTGTTGTCTTCACGGCTTACGATTAAGTTTACATACGGAGAATCTTTTGACTCAACGATAACACCGTCTTTATCCGGGCTTAAGCCTGCTTGACCTGCGTAAGTGTTATTGATGATCGCCAAATCCACATCGTCTAACGCACGAGTTAACAATGATGTTTCAACTTGTGTGATTTTGATGTTTTTCGGGTTCTCGATGATATCGTTTTCTGTTGAAAATACGTTTTTCGGATCTTTTAATTTAATCACGCCGTGTGCTTGAAGTAATAATAACGCACGAGCGGTATTACTTGCATTGTTTGGAATCGCAATCGTTGCGCCGTCCGCTAACTCAGAGATATTTTTGATTTTCTTAGAGTATGCTGCAATCGGCCATACGAAAGTATTACCGATAATTGCCATTTTATAGCCACGATCTTTGCTCTCTTGCTCTAAATAAGGCACGGTTTGGAATGCGTTTGCATCTAGATCTTTAGCATGTAACGCCGCATTTGGCTGTGTGTATTCCGTAAATTGAACTAATTCCACATCTAAGCCATATTTTTCTTTGGCAATTTTAACAGCCACTTCAGTCATCTGCGCTTCAGGCCCTGTCATCACGCCCACTTTTAACGGTGCTACCGGTTTTGCAGGCTCTGCTGGTGCTGTTGTTGTCGCTTTTTCTTCTTTACAGCCTGTTAATGCAAGGGCTGAAACTAAAGCTAATCCTAATAGT
>JBGXMX010000158.1:0-7515 GCA_041809245.1 Glaesserella sp. | reverse complement strand
TGTAATTTAATACCGTTTACAAGGTAAATCGACACCGGAATCCGTTCACGACGTAGTGCATTTAAGTATGGATCTTGTAAAGATTGACCTTTTGCCATTTGATGTTCCTTCTAATTATTGTTGTTTAATGTTTTGCCAAAGGCGGTGCGATATTATCACAGTTCTTTATGCTTTTGCTCCACTTTTTCAATCATTTTTGCATAAGATGCCTGTGGATCCAGGCTATCGAGCCACTCCAACTCACTTGTCCAACCTCTTAGCCAAGTAATTTGTCGTTTTGCCAACTGGCGGGTGGCGCAGATCCCTTTAAAAATAGCTTCATCAAGAGAAATTTGCCCCGCCAAATATTCCCACATTTGGCGATAACCTACACAACGGATTGAGGGTAAATCGACACTCAAATCACCTCGTTCATACAGTTTTCGTACCTCTTGTTCAAAACCAAGATCGATCATTTTATGAAAACGTTGCTCAATGCGCTGATGCAGCACCGCTCTGTCTTGCGGAGCAATCGCAAACTGTATGATGTCGTAAGGAATCCCTTCGCCTTGTGAGGCAGTCAGCTCCGTCATGGTTTTGCCCGAAATATAAAAGACTTCTAAAGCACGGTTAATCCGTTGGCTGTCATTCGGATTGATTCGCTCGGCGGCAATCGGGTCGATTTGGTTTAAAATTTGATGTAATCCGCTCCAACCGATCTGCTCTGCCTTGGCTTCGATTTGCGCACGAACGCTCGGATCTGCTGAAGGTAGTGGTGATAAACCGTCCAACAAACTTTTGTAATACAGCATGGTTCCGCCCACCAACAAAGGAATTTTGCCTTGAGCGGTAATCTCCGCCATTTCACGTAATGCATCTTCACGGAAATTCATTACGGAATAACTTTCCGCAGGATCTAAAATATCAATTAAACGATGGGGCGCCCGTTCAAGTTCAGCCTGACTCGGTTTGGCGGTGCCGATGTCCATACCCCGATAAATCAAGGCAGAATCGACACTAATCACCTCAACGGGCAGCTGTTGGCGCAGAGCAATGGCAAGATCGGTTTTGCCTGAGGCGGTCGGTCCCATTAAAAAAAGGGCAAGTGGTTTTTGTTTCATATTCAGTCTTACAAGCGGTCTGATTGAGCGTAGAATTTGCAAAAATTTCGTTAAATCAGACCGCTTGCGGGTGAGAGATTACTGTCTTGGTAAATAACGTGCAGGGTCGACCGATTTGCCTTGGTAGCGAATCTCAAAATGGAGTTTATTGCTATTCGTGCCGGTACTGCCCAGTGTCGCAATGGTTTGACCTGCTTTGACATTATCTTGTTCATCAACTTTAATCGAATCGTTATGTGCATAAGCACTTAAGAAATTGTCATTATGTTTGATGATGATTAAGTTACCATAACCTTGCAACGCATTGCCCGCATAAACCACTCGTCCGGCAGCTGCGGCTTTAACCGGTTGACCTTTGGCACCGGCAATATCAATCCCTTTATTACCGCCTTCTGCTGCCGAGAAGCTTGAAATCACACGTCCTTGAGTCGGCCATTGCCATGCAATAGAGGAGTTCGGCACTGCAACAGCCGGCGCTTTTGCCGTAACAGGTTCGTTTGTTGAGATAACGGTCGGAGTCGGATTGACCACAACGCCTGTCGCTACGCTACCAACTCCGGCTTTTACCGGCCCTGTTACCGTACCGTCAGAACCATAAGCTGTTCCGTTTGGCGCTTGAGTATAGGTCACTGCCGGCTCTACCGGTTTTGATGGTGCGGCTTGAGGGGCTTGTGCAACCGTTTGTTGAGCCGAGCTTGTACCGTCGCTTAACTTAATTTTCTGACCAATGCTTAATTGGTACGGCTCAGTCATATTGTTCAGCGCGGCGACTTCTTTAACATCCTTACCCGCAATATAAGCGATCAAGAACATGGTATCGCCTTTACGTACGGTATAGGTCTCGCCGTCATAAAAACCTTTGTCGATTTGACTATAGATTGGGAGATTTTTTTCATCACGCGGAATGGTAAAGTCTTGAGAAACCGGCTTTTTCGCTGTTGTCACAGGTTTTGTTGCGACCTGTTGCTGAGGCTGAGGAGCCGAATAGACAGGCTGCGGCTGTGGTACGGAATAAGTCGGTGTCTGCATGGTAGTCGGCATAGAGGTCGTTTGAATATCACTCTGCCAGCCGGCATTGTTACCGTAGCTGCCGGTTGCCGGCTGCATCACGCCGGGGCTTAAATCCGTGCCGTCGGCATTGACTACAGGGGCAGGCGTATTGGTTGTACAGGCACTTAATACTAAAGCGGTTAATGGTAATAATAAAAATGATCTGTTCATTCGTTATCCTTTATTTTACACGTAATACCTGACCGACTTTGAGCTGATAAGGCTGTGTTAACTGATTTAACATTGCAATTTGATCAACGCTTTTACTGGATAAATAAGCAATCAAGAAAATCGTATCGCCTTTTGCCACGGTATATTGCGCTTCGGTATAACAGCCTTTTTGGATTTGTGCGTATACCGGTGCAGAATTCGCATCACGAATCACTTGGCAACTACCAACGACATTAGATTGCTGCTGTACTCTGGTTGCGGATACCGTTTGTGGCTGCGTATATGTCGGCTGTGGTGCAGAATAGCTCGGTGCAGGCACAGAATAAGTCGGTGTTGGTGCCGGCGCACTGTAAGTCGGTGCTTGATAGCTTGGTTGTGACATTGAGCTTGGCATTTCGACCGATTGCAACTCGGTATCCATGCCCATTGGAATCGCATCAGTAATACCGGAGTCCGTTTGTGGCGCCTCACTCGCACAACCGACTAATACGGTCGCAACGAAAGGGAATAAAAGAAATACTTTTTTCATCTGAATTTCCTCTTAATTGAATAAAACATAAAGCACATAAGCAACTACAGCTACGGCAACGGTGCCCCAGCCGATTAATTCAATAGAACGGCGGATTTTATCGGCATATTTCTCTCCGCCCCAAGCGGATAATTTTGCCACAAGAATAAAACGAGCAAAACGGGAAATTGCAGCCGTTAACACAAAAGGTAAAAACGCCATCTGCATTACCCCGGCACACACGGTAAACACTTTAAACGGAATCGGCGAAAAACCGGCTAAAAAGACGATTGCCACGCCCCAAGTTTCAAACCAAGCCATGGCTTGATCAAAACTCGCTTGCATTCCCCAGCTGGCAATAATGTCTTTAACCCAATCAAACGCATATAGGCCGATACCGTAGCCGATAATACCGCCAAGTACGGAGGCAATAGTAGTATAAATGGCATAACGCGTTGCCATCTGCGGTTTACTCATCGACATCGGAATTAGCATTACATCGGGCGGAATCGGGAAGAAAATCGCCTCAATAAAACTGACAAAACTTAACCAAAATGCGGCAAAACGATGTTTAGACCATTCCATCGTTTTATCATAAATTGCTCCGAATAATTTCATAATTAAAGAATACCTTTTAAAGCTTGAATAGATTGATGTGCCGTCATATCTGCTTGCACAGGCGTGACGGAAACGTAGTTGTGATTAATCGCATAGAAATCCGTACCTTCGCTTTCATCTGTCGGTTTACCGCTTGCGCCAATCCAATAAACATTTGAACCGCGGGGATCTTGCTGTTTAATGATTTCGGCTGCTGGTGAGCGGTCGCCTAAACGGGTTACCATCATCCCTTTAAGTTCTGCGTAAGGCACATTTGGTACATTGACGTTTAATACTTGATTAGCAGGAATTTTGTCGGTCACTACTTTTGGCAATAGATCCAACACTACTTGTGCCGCAGTTTCAAAATGGCATTGCCCGACCAAATAATTGGCGCCTTTGTGTCCGACAAGGGAAACCGCAATCGAAGGCAATGGCAAATGGCGACCTTCAAGGGCGGCTGCAACCGTACCCGAATAAACTACATCATCGCCTAGATTTGCGCCATGATTAATTCCTGAAATGACAAGCTCGAACGGATCATCCAGTAAACCGTTTAACGCTAAATGTACGCAGTCTGCCGGCGTGCCTGCGATAATCGCATAATCGCCTGTTTCAAATTGGTGTACACGCAATGGATCGACCAAGGTTAAACAGCTTGATGCCGCACTACGATTGCGATCAGGGGCAACAATCGTCACTTTATGCCCTGCTTCTCTTAATGTTTTTGCTAATACTTGAATGCCGTGGGCGTGAAAGCCATCGTCATTGCTTAATAAAATATTCATTCTAATCCTTTATTTATCGTCAATTTGAATTAACTCTCTCACTAACGCCGTCGCATAACTGCCTGCGTCTAAAAAGAATTTTAACCGCAAACCATCCTCTTCAAATGCCCATTCAAAGTGCTGTGGTTTACAAAACATCGCACGGCGAGCGGCGTTCATTCGTTCTTTTGCCATTAATGCAAGTAGATCTTGATGTTCCGCCACGATTTTTTGCTCATACTCAGACACCGCTTGTGTCGCAGAGTTTTCACCGACAAGCGGTGCGGTAAGTAAAATATCTTGCAAATCCAACCGCTTGTTAAGTTCCGCAAGTTCTTCCGCTTTTGCGACAAACCAGCTGTTTGACCCTGCCAGTTGCATTAAATCGTTTTCCAACACTTGCCGGGTTAAACCGAGTTCAACACGGTTCGACACCACAAGATTGAAAATTTCACTGCGGGCGGCAGAAAGATAAAAACTGCGTTTCTTACGATCTTTGACAGAAATTTCGCCTTTAGCCCAACGCTGTGCTTGGGTTAAATTATGCCCGTCTCGTCCAAAACGCTGTTCGGTAAAATAATTCGGAAATCCGACCGCTTGTATTTGTTGCAAACGAGCGGTGAGATCATCGCTCTCTTTTACCTCTCTTAGCAATAGCTCAAAATGGTTGCCAGCTAAACTTCCCACCCGAATTTTGCGGTTATGGCGAGTGACTGCAACAATTTCTACGCCGTCTAGTTGAAACTGTGAAAAATCAGGTGTTTCTTTGCCGGCTAAATGTAAACAGAACCATTGTTCTGTCACTGCGTGGCGATCTTTTAACCCGGCATAACTCATATTTTTAGCAGAAATACCAGCAAATTCAGCCAACTTTTCGCCCACAAACAAGGTATTTGCATCGGTTTTACGAATTTTTACCGCCACAAATTCCCCATCACCAGACAAATCGTAGCCAAGTTCTTCTTTGACAATAAAATCGGCAAACTCCGCTTTCAATCGCCCCGCTTGGGTCGGTTTGCCGAATAGATATGCTAATTGCATGATTTATCCCATTAAAAAAGGCACTCGGAAGTGCCTTAGCTTCATATTGGCGACTATTTTAACAGTTATTTTTTGATCTTGAGTTGAAATCTTGCGGAAAAACAATAAATTTTCTGTGAAATTTGGTATAGTTTGCACGTTTTTATTTTTACATTTCACTCGAATAGGAGAAACAAAATGGCACGTCGTCCGCTAGTAATGGGTAACTGGAAATTAAACGGTAGCAAAGCATTCACTAAAGAATTAGTGGAAAGTTTAAAAAGAGAACTTGATGGTGTAACAGGTTGTGATGTCGCAATCGCACCGCCTGTAATGTATTTAGCAGAAGCTGAAGCAGCACTAGCGAGCTGCGGTTGTGAATGTGCAACGAAGAAATTAATTTCGTTAGGTGCTCAAAACGTCGATGTGAATGTACAAGGTGCTTTCACAGGGGATATTTCAACGGCAATGTTAAAAGATTTCGGTGCGAAATATATCATTATCGGTCACTCTGAGCGTCGTACTTACCACAAAGAGAGCGATGAATTTATTGCGAAAAAATTTGCAGCATTAAAAGAAGCGGGTTTAGTGCCGGTATTATGTATCGGTGAAACTGAAGCGGAAAACGAAGCTGGTCAAACAGAAGCGGTATGTGCTCGTCAATTAGATGCAGTATTAAATACTTTAGGTGCAGAAGCGTTCA
Organism: Glaesserella sp.; assembly: GCA_041809245.1. Taxonomy (GTDB): domain Bacteria; phylum Pseudomonadota; class Gammaproteobacteria; order Enterobacterales; family Pasteurellaceae; genus Glaesserella. Next base: position 1,599 of record JBGXMX010000158.1, on the reverse strand, counting down.
ACGGTGCAGTCATTGCTTATGAACCGGTTTGGGCAATCGGCACAGGTAAATCTGCAACTCCGGCACAAGCTCAAGCAGTTCACGCGTTCATTCGTGGTCACATTGCAAAACAGTCACAAGCAGTGGCGGATCAAGTGATTATTCAATACGGCGGTTCAGTAAATGATGCGAATGCAGCGGAATTATTTACTCAACCGGACATTGACGGTGCATTAGTGGGCGGCGCTTCACTTAAAGCCCCTGCATTTGCGGTGATCGTCAAAGCAGCTGAAAAAGCGAAAGCGTAATTGATTTCGTAAAGACAAGCGGTCGAACTTTGCAAAAATTTTGCAGAATTCGACCGCTTGTTTATTATGATAGTTCTCTAGTTCTTACTATCCGGCTTCACCATATTATTCGGTGCCCCTTTCTGTACAGGGAAGGTTGAGTCCATCTGCCACGCATTCCAGCCGCCGTCATAAACGTAGGTATCTTTCCAGCCTGCTAGTTGGGTCATAAACCAAGATACCCCTGCTCGCCAGCCTGTGCCGCAGTAGAACGCAAGCTGATCGCCTTGGTTGATGTTTTGTCCTTTCCAGAGTGCGAAGATTTCATTCGGATTACGCAGTGTGCCGTCAAGGTCGTAATAATCCGCCATATTGGACGAGTCTGTGCCTGCAAAGCCCCAAATTGCTCCTTGTGGCTCACCTTTACCCGGAATGTAGTCGTAACCACTGATTTTGCCTGTGTATTCGTCCCACGCTCGGTTACTGATTAATTTCAAGCCTTGTTGCTGACGAGCCATCGCATCTGCCGGCATTGAGATGTTAATCTGTGGATTAACCGGAATAACTGCACCGAACTCGCTGACCGGAGTTGGGGTATTAACGGTCGTCTCTGCAGGGAAGCCTGCTTTTGTCCAAGTGGCAAAATTGCCGTTTAACACTCGTACATCTTCCACACCAGCCCATTTTAACGCCCAGAAAATGCGGTAAGCGGCGAGTTGGTTGTCAGAATAAAGAATAATGGTTTTGTTTTTGTTAATCCCTGCATTGAGTAAGTTTTGCTCAATTACTTTCGGATCAGATAAGTTCCATACGGGATCGTTCTCTACCCAGTCTGTGTTGAAGTGGAACGCCCCTGGAATATGTTGTTTGTAGCTTTCCGCTTTTTCAACAGGCCCCCAACCAACGTGGAATACCATAAAATCGTTGTTAGCGTAGGTTTCAGGTTTTTCACCTTTGATCACCGCATTGACCCACTCAGGCGATACGCTGTATTGGAAATTCGGGAAAGCTTCAAGTGGCTTATCGCTGTTGGCGTACTCTTTGAACGCTTTAAATTCACGCACTTTATAACCTTTGTCGGCAAATTTTTTGCTTAAACAGCTAAGTTGCTCCGTATTGGTATCATAAAATACCACGGTTTTCTCTTTGCTGATCCCTTTGTTTTTAGCAAAGGTTTCAAATTTGTCATCGGCAATTTGTGGCAACCAGTCGCAACGGAATTGTACCGCCCCTTTAATATGTCCGCCACGTTGAGCATCGCCATCTTTAAAGCCGTTATAAAGGCTGTCTTGGCGACCATCAACCACCACAAATTCAGGGTTGTCTAGATTTT
>JBGXMX010000157.1:0-6627 GCA_041809245.1 Glaesserella sp. | reverse complement strand
GAGTTCATATTGGGGAGAGGCGGTATTTTTAAGCATAGGCATTTCCTTTTTTCGATATGCCTATTAGATCAAACCTCTAGAGAGATGTCTAGAGGTTTGTCAGCGGTCTGAAACCACAGGCTTTCCTGTGGTTTTTTGCTTTTAATTTTTGCAAAATTTTTGATAAAACTGACCGCTTGTAAAAGTAATTTATGATGGCGATCTACCGGGCAAAAAGGTAGAATAGTTGCGATTTGTGCGTAAAGGATTACCCTTTACGCTTTTATTTTCTAACTTATTGATTTATCTATTATTTAACCATGGCGAAATTACATATTACCACTTGGGGCTGCCAAATGAACGAGTACGACTCGTCCAAAATGGCAGACCTTTTAAACAGCACGCACGGTTTGGAATTAACCGACAACCCTGAAGATGCAGATGTGTTACTGCTCAATACTTGCTCTATTCGTGAAAAAGCACAGGAAAAAGTGTTCTCACAACTTGGTCGCTGGAAAAACTGGAAAAAAGACAAGCCGAATTTAATTATCGGTGTAGGCGGTTGCGTCGCTTCACAAGAAGGTGAACATATCCGTGAGCGTGCGCCGTTCGTGGATATTGTTTTCGGCCCTCAAACGTTACACCGCTTGCCTGAAATGATTAACCAGATTCGCGGAGGGAAAAGCTCGGTGGTCGACATCAGCTTCCCTGAAATTGAAAAATTCGACCGCTTACCTGAACCGCGTGCGGAAGGCCCGACGGCGTTTGTGTCCATTATGGAAGGTTGTAACAAATACTGCTCGTTCTGTGTGGTGCCTTATACCCGTGGTGAAGAGGTCAGCCGTCCGGTGGACGACGTGTTATTTGAAATTGCCCAGCTTGCGGCACAAGGCGTGCGTGAAGTGAACTTACTCGGTCAAAACGTAAACGCTTATCGTGGTGAAACCTTTGACGGACAGATTTGCTCCTTTGCAGAATTGCTTCGCTTAGTCGCAGCAATTGACGGCATTGACCGCCTACGTTACACCACCAGTCACCCGATTGAATTTACTGACGATATTATCGAAGTTTACAAAGATACTCCTGAATTAGTGAGTTTCCTGCATTTGCCGATCCAAAGCGGTTCCGATCGTGTGTTAACGATGATGAAACGCAACCACACTGCATTAGAGTATAAAGCGACGATTCGCAAATTGCGTGAAGCCCGCCCGAATATTCAAATCAGTTCGGACTTTATCGTCGGTTTCCCGGGCGAAACGGCAAATGATTTCGAACAAACCATGAAAATCATTGAGCAAGTCAATTTCGATATGAGCTTTAGCTTTATCTATTCCGCCCGTCCTGGTACTCCTGCGGCAGACTTGCCGGATGATGTGAGCGAAGAAGAGAAAAAAGAGCGTCTTTACCGCTTACAACAACGTATCAACCATCAAGCCATGCAGTTTAGCCGTGCGATGTTGGGGACAGAACAACGTATTTTGGTTGAAGGCCCGTCGAAAAAAGACATTATGGAATTGACCGGCCGTACTGAAAATAACCGTATCGTTAATTTCCAAGGCACGCCTGATATGATTGGTAAATTTGTTGATGTAAAAATCACTGATGTTTATACCAATTCATTACGTGGCGAAGTGGTGAGAACCGAAGACCAAATGGGCTTACGTGTGATTGAGTCCGCCCAAAGCGTAATGAACCGTACCCGCAAAGAAGATGAGTTAGGTGTTGGCAAATTTGTTGTCAATCTATAATAACTTCATATCAACTATGCCCTAATCTATAGGGCATAGTACCTTAAATCCCATCCCCATTTATGCCTTCATGGGTGTCATCAAAATATTGATTCATTTCAAAAGCGGGTTTTTGATCCTGTGATTGACCGATAATTCGCGCAGGAACGCCTGCGGCGGTGGCATATTCCGGTACGGCTTGTAATACCACGGAATTGGCGCCGATTTTTGAATAGCGCCCGATTTCAATATTACCTAAAATTTTTGCGCCTGCGCCAATCATCACGCCTTCACGAATTTTCGGATGGCGGTCTCCGTGTTCTTTGCCCGTTCCGCCAAGGGTAACGCCCTGTAAAATAGACACATCATTTTCAATAACCGCCGTTTCGCCCACTACTATGCCGGTTGCATGGTCTAACATAATGCCGCAGCCGACACGGGCAGCAGGGTGAATATCGACATCAAAGGCAACGGAAATTTCATTCTGCAAATAAATGGCTAAGGCTTTACGCCCTTGTTGCCAAAGATAATGTGTCACTCGATAGCTTTGTAAGGCGTGGTAGCCTTTTAAATAAAGTAGCGGCGTACTCCATTTATCCACCGCAGGATCACGAGTACGTACCGCATTAATATCACAAGCGGCGCTGGCGATAATTTGCGGATCAGCTTGATAAGCCTCTTCAATAATCTCTTTTAGTGCGATTGCCGGCATAATAGCGTTAGCCAATTTATTGGCTAAAATATAACTTAACGCATCGCCTAGATGGTGATGTTTCAAAATAGTTGCGTGGAAAAAGCTGGCAAGCATCGGTTCGCTATTGGCTAATTCGTGAGCTTCTTCGCGAATGGCTTGCCAAATGTGGTTAAGCTGTTGATTGTCCATTTATTCTCCTTTTCGCTCGCGCCCTAACAGGGTTGCCGCAACATCAGTGGCATGTTTACCGCAAAACAGCATTTGGTAAATTTGTTCGACAATCGGCATCTCGACCCCTTGTTGTTGAGCAAGGAGATAGGCTTCTTTTGTGTTGTAGAAGCCTTCCACCACTTGTCCGATTTCCGCCATGGCTTCTTCGGCGTTGCGCCCTTGTCCGAGCATTAACCCGAAACGGCGATTGCGGGATTGGTTGTCAGTACAGGTTAGAACAAGATCGCCCAGCCCCGCCATTCCCATAAAGGTTGTCGGATTTGCACCTAAAGAGGCACCCAAACGGCTGATTTCGGCAAGCCCTCGTGTAATCAATGCCGTACGGGCATTGGCCCCGAAGCCCATTCCGTCGGAAACGCCGGCTCCGATGGCAATCACATTTTTAATTGCTCCTCCCAACTGTACGCCAACCATATCGTTGTTTAAATACACACGGAACGCTTTAGAGCAGTGAATACGTTGTTGCATTTCATCGGCAAATTGCGGGTTATCCGAGGCAAGGGAAATCGCTGTCGGCAAGCCTTGAGCGAGTTCTTTGGCAAAAGTCGGCCCTGAGAGTACTGCAAGCGGGTGATTTTTTCCTAAAATTTGCAAAGCGACGTCTTGTAACAATCGTCCCGTATCCCGTTCTAAACCTTTGGTTGCCCACATAATGCGATGTTCATCGTTTAATAGCGGTTGAATTTGTTGTAAAACCTCTGCAAAAACGTGGCTTGGTACGACGACTAAAATATCTTTGGCTTTGCTTAATGCCAAAGCGAGATCACTTTCTATTTCCAACGCTTCGGGAAATGCAATATCGGGCAAAAATTCTTGATTCGTTCGGGCTTCTGCCATCTGTGCCATTTTTTGCGGATTGTGCCCCCACAGATAAGTTTTATGCCCGTTACGAGCCAAAGCAATTGCAAGAGCCGTGCCGTAAGAGCCGGCGCCTAGTATGGTGATTGGTGCGGTATAAGTCATATTCATCACGCAGTTCCTTATTAAACAATAAGTAGTTAATACACAAAGTGGTTGTCTGTTATTCTAATTCTCGATCATCTACACCGATGCGCAGATAATTGCCGTTAATATCTGCTAGGCTACGAAAGCCAATGTTAAAAATCTCACAGGCTTTATTGCGGTTAATCGGGCGATAGTCGAAATTATCGTGATGGTGTCCGTGGAAGATCTTCTTTACCCCCATTTTTCGTGCGAGTTGATTAATGACTGCAAAGCCTTGCGGATGCGGTCGAGGAGCCTCGTGGGTGATAAGAATATCTGCTTTTTGTGCTTCTAAGCCTTCTACATCAGAAGGAAAAATAGAGGTACGATGGCGTAACGGCACGCCGCCCCGCCAAATTTTTTCTTGAGGGCTGTATTGGCAATAGTGGATGGGGTCGAAGAACATCGGACGATGCGGCGGCATCCAGATATGCCCGCGGAAAACACCGCCTAAGCCTGCAATTCGTGTTCCTTGAATATTAACGACTTTTCCATGAATGTTACGTTCTTTCCACTGACTTCCCCAAATAGCTTCAAATGCGGCGACGGTTTTGCTGTCGTGATTGCCGTGAATAAACCAAATATCGCAGTGTTGGGCTAGTTTATCCAATTCTGCGGTGGTGGTGAGTTGTAGATCCCCTAAGATGACTAATGCGACATTTTCACGCTCTTGTATAAAGGGATAAAGGTGGGCGTAGCTCCCGTGAGGATCGCCCGCAAAAAGTATCATTCGTTATTCTCGTTATGGTTTTTAAAAGTTAAAACTATCGGTTCTTCGTTTAAAATCGCTTCAATAACCTTCTTGGTTTGATTATAGCGATCTAAATAACTCGGTGATTCAATCTCAATATAAGGCACATTATATTTTTCCAGCAATTTTTTCAGTAGTTGCTGGAAACGTTGACGCTGTTTCTGCGAACCTAAACTGCGTAAACCGTCATCGACCCATTTTGTATTGTTCGAGAGCAAAATTGTCACGTCAAAAGGGTATTCTTTGATCATCGAATCTAAGAAAGGATGAGGCTTGCCTTCATACTGAATACAAAACGCTTGAGTGGTGATGTAATCGGTATCAATAATCGCCACTTTGTGTGCGTGCTTCATTGCATAATCCACATAACGCTTATGACCTAACGCCATTTGCGGATAGTCTGAATACTGCATTGCCTGTTCGTCACCGCCCAGCTGTTCAAACACAAATTCTCGTCCGTATTCCCATGCCGATGTGGTATTAAATACATTGGCTAATTTACTCACCAATACACTCTTACCGCTACTTTCACCGCCTAAAATCGCAATGGTTTTGACGAAGAACGGGCGAACTTCTTTTGGAATAAAACGCCAGTATTGGAATGGATTATTGCGAATTTTGGTGGCGGAAACATTAAAGGAATTACGCTCAGGATCGACTAAATGCACTTCCAAATTTAAGTATTTCTCGTAAGGTTCTTTATCTTGAATCTCACTACTAAAGACTAATGTTGGCTGAATATGCTTTTCGGCAAACAGTTCTTTCACTCGACCGGCCCAGCCTTCCCAACCGTTCGGATAACTTGGAATACCGTCTTCCACTAAGTGATGGATAAAGATCTGCTTTTGTTGATATTTAAAGATCTGTTGCATCCAACGCAGACGATCTTCATTTGTCGGCATACGCTTCATTTTACTGTCACGAAACAGCTGTAAATCACGTTCCGTATCGGTACAGACGATCACATGTAGCATATCGACTTTACTGAACGCTTCGTAGATCATATTAATATGACCCGTATGCACAGGATAGAACTTACCAAAAATAACCCCGACACGTTGGTTTTGCTCTTCGACGATATGCAACGCCTGATGTAACGCTTTCAATTTGGTTGCACTCGGATTTTTAATTTTCCCCGTCACTAACTGATTAAAATAAGCTCTTGTTACACCAGCTTGCTCGCAAACATCGTTGACTTTCAGTTTGAGCTGTTTACGTTTCTGTTGAAGATAAGCAAAATCGGTCATAAATTCGTCCTCATATGAATGGCGGAATGATAGGCGAAATTGTGAATTTTGTCATTTAAAAATGTATAGTCAAGCGGTCAGATTTACACAAAAATTTGCAAAATTATGTATAAGTACTTTCTACTTTTAGCTCATTCTGTATAATCGTCACTCCAAATGATTTAGGAATGTATAAGAACTATGGCGTTATTGATTACTCACAAATGCACTAACTGTGATATGTGCGAACCGGAATGTCCGAATCAAGCCATCTCTATGGGCGATGAGATTTATGTGATCGACCCCGATTTGTGTACGGAATGTGTAGGGCATTACGAAACGCCGACCTGTCAGAAAGTCTGCCCGATTAATAATTGCATTATTACCGATCCACAGCATATTGAAACCAACGAGCAGCTGTGGGAACGTTTCGTACTCATTCATCACTCAGAGAAGTTATAAAAAACCTCTCAATGAGAGAGGTTAACCGGGAATTTAACAAGAGAGCGCTTGGCGTTGAACTGCAAATAATTGTTCCAGCCCTTTATGTGCCAAATCAAGGAGTTGTAATAATTCCATATGGCTGAACGGTTCACCTTCGGCTGTGCCTTGTACTTCCACTAAACGGCCATCTTCAACCATCACCACATTCATATCGGTTTCTGCGTTAGAGTCTTCCACATATTCCAAATCACAGACCGCTTGTCCATCAACAATCCCAACCGAAATTGCCGCCACTAATCCTTTCATTGGGTTTTCTTTCAATAAGCCATCGGCGATCAATTTGTTAATCGCATCGTGTAACGCAACGCAAGCCCCTGTGATAGAGGCGGTGCGTGTACCGCCGTCGGCTTGGATTACATCACAATCTACCGTAATCGTACGCTCACCTAAGGCTTTCAAATCAACAACCGCACGCAAAGAACGAGCGATTAAACGCTGAATTTCCATTGTACGACCGCCTTGCTTGCCTTTCGCCGCTTCACGTTGGGTACGGCTATGGGTGGCTCTTGGCAACATACCGTATTCGGCAGT
>JBGXMX010000156.1:0-16733 GCA_041809245.1 Glaesserella sp. | reverse complement strand
GGCGGGCGAAGCTGTTAATAAAGATTTTACCGATTTATTTACCGGTACGACTTTCATTGGGTTATTAAGCTTATCTGCATGGGGCTTGGGTTATTTCGGTCAGCCGCATATTTTGGCGCGTTTTATGGCGGCAGACAGTGTGAAATCAATTCCGAACGCACGCCGTATCAGTATGATTTGGATGATTATCTGCTTGTTCGGTGCTGTGGGTATCGGCTTCTTCGGACAAGCCTATTTCTTTGCTAATCCGAGTCAAGCGGCAATCGTTAACCAAAACCACGAACAAGTTTTTATTGAGTTATCCAAATTACTCTTTAATCCGTGGATTGCAGGGATTTTACTTTCTGCGATTTTAGCCGCCGTGATGAGTACCTTAAGCTGTCAATTATTGATCTGTTCAAGTGCCATTACCGAAGATTTTTATAAAGGTATGATTCGTCCGAATGCCAGCCAAAAAGAACTTGTTTGGTTAGGGCGTATGATGGTTCTCGTGATTTCGGTTTTAGCTATTATGCTGGCACAGGATCCGAATAGTAAAGTCCTTGGTTTGGTGTCTTACGCTTGGGCGGGATTCGGCTGTGCATTCGGACCGGTTGTTATTTTATCTCTGTTTTGGAAACGTATGAATGCACAAGGGGCTATGGCTGGTATGTTAACAGGCGCTCTTGTTGTAGTTTTTTGGAATGATTTGGTTCCAAATAGCGGTATTTATGAAATGATCCCGGGCTTTATTCTTGCCTTTATTGCGATTATTGTTGTTTCTCTCATCACTCCGGCTCCACGAGCAGAACTGGTTGAAACCTTCGAGAAAGCGGAAAAAGCCTACGAAGAAGCTATGCAAAAATAATCAACAAGCGGTTGGCGTTAAGGCAACCGCTTTTTTTATGAAATTTTATATGTAAGCGGTGAAATTTATACAAAATTTTGCAGCTTATATTTCTGTTTAACCAAAATGAAAAAAGAGGTACCGTATGTCAAACGCTGAAATTTACCTATTGCTACCACAAAGTACAGGCATTCGCCCAACCTTAAGCGAGCATTATCGTTGTGATGAAGAAACGCTAGTTAAACAGTTAATGGCACAAGCACGTGTGGATGAACAGGCTAATGAAATAAAAACACTCACGAAAAAATTAGTCGAGAAAGTCCGTGCGGCACGTAAAAAAGCCAGCGGTGTGGATGCATTAATGCATGAGTTTTCTTTATCGAGTGAAGAAGGTGTAGCGTTAATGTGCTTGGCTGAAGCCTTATTGCGTATTCCGGATAAAGCGACAGCCGATAAATTAATTCGTGACAAAATTTCGAAGGGAGATTGGCGTTCTCACGTAGGCAATAGTCCTTCTTTATTTGTTAATGCAGCCGCATGGGGATTGGTTGTTACGGGTAAATTAGTTTCAACCCACAGTGAAAGCTCGCTGTCTTCATCTCTTTCCCGTCTTATTTCCAAAGGCGGTGAGCCGTTAATCCGTAAAGGTGTGGATGTGGCAATGCGTTTACTCGGGAAACAGTTTGTGACGGGGGAAACGATTCAGGAAGCGATTAAGAACGGTGAAAAACGTTTCGCTATGGGCTACCGTTATAGTTACGATATGTTAGGTGAAGCGGCATTTACCGAAGAAGATGCCAAACGTTATTATGATGATTATGTTGCATCCATTCATGCAGTCGGAGCAACTTCACGTGGTTTGGGCGTTTATAAATCATCGGGTGTGTCTGTTAAACTTTCTGCGATTCACCCTCGTTATAGCCTTGCTCAACATAAACGGGTTATTGATGAACTTTATCCACGTTTAAAACAACTCTTTTTATTAGCCAAACAGTATGATATTGGCTTAAATATTGATGCGGAAGAAGCGGATCGTTTAGAGATTTCTTTAGATTTAATGGATAGATTACTAACCGATCCTGATTTAGCCGGCTTTAACGGTGTGGGCTTTGTTGTTCAGGCTTATCAGAAACGTTGTCCTTATGTGATTGAATATTTAATCGAAAAAGCCCGTGCAAATAATCGTAAGCTAATGATTCGCTTAGTAAAAGGCGCTTATTGGGATACGGAAATCAAACGCGCCCAAACCGATGGTGCGGAAGGCTATCCGGTATTCTCCCGTAAAGTGCATACGGATTTAAACTACATTGTCTGTGCGAAAAAATTATTGTCGGCACAAGATGTGATTTATCCGCAATTTGCTACGCACAATGCCCAAACACTTTCAACGATTTATCACTTGGCGCAAGGTAAGCACTTTGAATTCCAATGTTTACACGGCATGGGCGAAACCTTATATGACCAAGTGGTCGGTACGGATAATCTAAATGTTCAGTGCCGTATTTATGCACCAGTAGGGTCTTATCAAACATTATTGGCGTACTTGGTTCGTCGCTTATTAGAAAACGGGGCAAACAGCTCATTTGTGAATCAAATTGTCGATGAAAATCTAAGTATTGATGATTTAGCTCGTGATCCGGTCGATAAAGCCAAAGAGACCGATGGTACGATGCATCCGAAAATCCCATTGCCGGTGAAACTTTTTGGCGAGCAGCGTCAAAATTCTAAAGGTTATGATTTAACCGATGCGATTCATTTAAAAGAATTAGAACGTCAGCTCAATCAACTGGCAACACAGCAATATCGTGCTGTTCCGCAAGTGTCGGGTGTTACCGATTTTAACGGAGAAGTCAGACATATTCATAACCCGGCAAATGTGTTTGAGATTGTCGGCGAAGTGGTAGATGCCACAGGAGCGGACATTACAACCGCCTTTAACGTTGCAGAACAATTTAAATCCGAGTGGCAAAATACGTCTCCGATTGTCCGTGCGGAAGCGTTAGAGAAAATGGCGGATTTAATGGAAGCCAATATGCCACAACTCTTCGATTTAGCGGTGCGAGAAGCGGGTAAAACATTAAACAATGCGATTGCAGAAATGCGTGAAGCGGTCGATTTCTGCCGTTATTATGCAAAAGAAGTCCGTCAAAATCCGGAAGGGTATCGTAATCCACGAGGCATTGTAGTGGCAATTAGCCCATGGAACTTCCCATTGGCGATTTTTGTCGGTGAAGTGGCTTCGGCATTGGTTGCGGGAAATGTGGTGTTGGCAAAACCGGCGGAACAAACATCGTTAATGGCACACTATGCGGTCAGTTTATTCTATCAAGCGGGTATCCCAACCCAAGCGTTACAATGCTTACCGGGTAGCGGAAAAATGGTTGGAACGGCGTTAGTGACTGATCCGAGAGTCAATGGGGTGATTTTTACTGGTTCAACGGAGACGGCGAAAAACATCAATCGCAATTTGCAAAAAAATGAGACTATCATACCGCTTGTCGCTGAAACGGGTGGACAAAATGCGATGATTGTTGATAGTTCTGCATTAGGTGAGCAAGTGGTAGCGGATGTCTTGAACTCTGCCTTTGACTCTGCCGGACAACGTTGTTCTGCCTTACGTGTACTTTATTTACAACGGGATGTCGCCGATCATATTCTTACAATGCTCAAAGGCGCAATGGCAGAATTAAAAGTCGGCAGACCGCAAAATCTCAATACGGATGTGGGGCCTGTAATTGACAAAGTAGCTCAAACACGTTTGCTTAATCATATTGCTGAAATTAAAAAAGTGGCGAAATCATGCTATCAAGTTCCGATTGATGCAGAAATTGAAAGAACGGGTATTTTCGTTTCGCCGACGGTACTGGAAATTGACAGCATCAGTCAATTAAAACATGAAGTCTTCGGCCCAGTATTGCACATCATTCGCTTTGATGCGGACAGATTACCGCAAATCATGGCGGAGATTAATTCGACGGGCTTCGGCTTAACCAGTGGTTTGCATAGCCGTATTGATGAAACTGTGGATTTATGGCTCGACAGCATTCATGCGGGTAACCTTTACGTAAATCGCAATACGGTTGGCGCAGTCGTCGGTGTTCAACCGTTCGGCGGTATGGGCTTATCCGGCACCGGACCAAAAGCGGGCGGACCACTTTATTTGCAACGTTTAGTTAATCGCAGCGCATGGACACTACCAAACTTGGAAGGCGGTAACACGGTTGATACTGCAACATTAGTGAATGGCATTAACGTGGTGTTATTCGGTACAGAACAGCAAAATGCTCGTGATTTAGTGACCAGCTTATCTCGTCAATCACCGTTAGGCAAAATCTTCAAAATGCAGGGCATTACAGGTGAAAGTAACTTTATGCGTTTAGAAGCCCGACCGGTGATTGCGATCGGTAAAGGCTCACTCTATCAACAAGTGCAAGCATTGATTGCAATTACAGTTTGCGGTGCTAAAGCGGTAGTTGAACGTGAGAGTGAATTGGCAAAACATGCTTTACTGTTTGCTGACAATTTAATCGTTGTTGATGATTTTAACAGCTTAGCCGCCTTGAGTTCATTGATTGTGCTTGAGCCGCTCAGTGTTGAGCAAAAAGCACACTATGCAGAGCGTAGCGGTGCAATCTTGACCTATATTGAGAATCTTGATTTGGCTTTATCGCTATTACCGTTAATTCACGAAAAAGCAATCAGCATTAACACCGCCGCAGCGGGGGGGAATGCCAGCTTGATGAGTGAAATGGATTAACAAGCGCTCAAAAATCAGCAAATTTTTGCAAAAAGAAGGTTTGCGAACGTAAACCTTCTTTTTTGTGCCCCCCGGATGGCGCACGTTTTTAACGTGTGCCGCATACTTTCCTTCAATTGCCACAACAGGCACTCGTTACAAACGAGCGCCATCTTGCGATCAATTTATTTACGCACCGTTTTAGATTGACGAACCTAAACCTTCTTTTTTGTGACCATGTATCCATATATTACATTGTAATATTTTCTGAAATTTTAACCGCTTGTTTCCAACCAAACTATTTCCCAAAAATCGTATTTTTTGCTTTCATTCCCAATACAGAAACTATATTATTGCAAGCTATTTCAATGGCGTAATTCTTGCGTCTCGGTCGTGCTGAATTTTTATTCAGTTTTTGCATTTTCTCAACAATGCCCTAGGGGGAAAACAAAAATCAATGGAAAAGTTAGAGCAACAAAAACCAATTATTGAGCTTCGTTCTATAACGAAACGTTATGGTGAGAAAACCATCATCGACGGCTTAGATCTAGCCATTAATGATGGCGAGTTTTTAACTATTTTAGGCCCGTCCGGTTGTGGTAAGACAACGGTATTGCGTTTAATTGCCGGTTTTGAAGATTTAACGGACGGTTCAATTATTCTTGACGGGCAGGATGTATCAAACGTTGATGCCGAACAGCGCCCTGTGAATACGGTTTTCCAAAGTTATGCCCTTTTCCCTCATATGACCATTTTTGATAACGTGGCTTTCGGCTTACGTATGCAAAAAGTACCGGAAGCAGAAATCAAACCTCGTGTCATGGAAGCGTTGCGTATGGTGCGCTTAGAAGAGATGGCTCCGCGTAAACCGTCACAACTTTCAGGCGGTCAGCAACAACGTATTGCGATTGCGCGTGCGGTGGTTAATCAGCCGAAAGTGTTGTTATTAGACGAATCACTTTCTGCGCTTGACTATAAATTACGTAAAGAGATGCAACACGAATTAAAACAGTTGCAACGTCAATTAGGCATTACCTTTATTTTCGTGACCCATGATCAGGAAGAAGCATTGACCATGTCTGATCGTATTATCGTAATGAACAAAGGTAAAATCCAACAAGACGGTTCTCCGCGTGAAATTTATGAAGAACCGAGTAACTTGTTTGTGGCGCGTTTTATCGGTGAAATCAATGTGTTTGATGCAACGGTCATTGAGCGTGTGACGGAAAAAACCGTCAAAGCAAATGTGGAAGGGCGAATTTGTGAGATTCATACCGCATTGCCGGTTCATCCGAATCAGAAACTGAAAGTATTGCTTCGTCCGGAAGATATTGTCATTGAAGAGCTTGATGAAAACGAAAGTGCAAAAGCGGTGATCGGACACGTTAGCGACCGTACTTATAAAGGGATGACGCTTGAGTCTAACGTAGTGTTGGATCATAACCAAATGAAAGTGTTAGTCAGCGAATTCTTTAATGAAGACGATCCGCACATGGATCACTCTGTAGGGCAAAAAGTGGCATTAACGTGGCACGAAGGCTGGGAGGTTGTACTCGACGATGAAGACTGCTAGTAATAAATTCCAAAAAGTTACTGTAGCGGTGATCTTCGGTTGGTTAATTTTCTTTGTATTAATCCCGAATTTACTGGTGCTGTTTACCAGTTTTATGACCAAAGACAGTAGCAATCTGATTGAGTTTACGTTCTCATTAGACAGCTATGGGCGTTTGATTGATCCGCTTTACTCGCAAGTATTGTGGAATTCCCTTTATATGGCAGGGATTGCAACCATTATCTGTTTGATTGTGGGCTACCCGTTTGCCTTTATGATTGCGAAATTACCGGAAAAATATCGCCCGTTTTTACTCTTTTTAGTGGTATTGCCGTTTTGGACTAACTCGCTGATTCGTATTTATGGCATGAAGATTTTTCTTGGGGTTAAAGGAGTATTAAACAATACATTACTTTCTTTAGGGATCATCAGTGAGCCAATCCGTATTTTAAATACGGAAATTGCGGTGATCATCGGCTTGGTTTACATTTTGTTACCCTTTATGATTTTACCGTTATATTCATCTATTGAGAAAATCGACGGACGTTTATTAGAAGCGGCAAAAGATTTAGGTGCAAATGCATTCCAACGTTTCGTAAAAGTAATTATTCCATTAACAATGCCCGGCATTGTTGCAGGTTGTTTATTAGTGTTATTGCCCGCTATGGGAATGTTCTACGTCGCCGACCTATTAGGTGGTGCGAAAGTATTACTTGTGGGTAACATCATTAAGAGTGAGTTCTTAGTTACGCGTAACTGGCCGTTTGGTTCTGCAATCAGTATTGCATTAACTATTTTGATGGCGGTGATGATTTACGTTTACTACCGCGCAAACAAACTGATGAATAAGAAGGTGGAGTTAGAATAATGAATCGCGTATTGAAAAGCTTTTTTATGTTTGTCGTGTACGCATTCTTGTACATTCCAATCATTATTTTAGTGATAAATTCTTTTAACGCAGACCGTTATGGCTTAACGTGGAAAGGTTTCAGCTGGAACTGGTATGAGCGTTTATTCAACAATGATACCCTCATTCAGGCGGCGACAAACTCAGTGACAATCGCTTTCTTTGCAGCGACTTTTGCCACCTTAATCGGAACACTCACTGCGATTGCTTTATATCGCTATCGTTTCCGTGGTAAGCAGTTTGTCGGCGGTATGTTATTTGTGGTGATGATGTCGCCGGATATCGTTATGGCTGTATCGCTTTTAGCATTATTTATGCTTGTCGGCGTTGCTTTAGGCTTTTGGTCGCTGTTATTGGCACACATTACGTTCTGTTTACCTTATGTGGTTATTACCGTATCTTCACGTTTAAACGATTTTGATGCCAAAATGTTAGAAGCGGCAAAAGACTTAGGAGCGAGTGAATTTACGATTTTACGTAAAATCTTATTCCCACTTTTATTACCTGCGATTATTTCAGGTTGGTTATTAAGCTTTACGATTTCGTTAGACGACGTTGTGGTATCTTCATTCGTCACCAGTGCAAGTTATGAAGTTTTACCGCTGAAAATCTTCTCGCTAGTGAAGACGGGGGTAACGCCGGAGGTCAATGCGTTAGCAACCATCATGATTATTCTTTCTCTGTTCCTCGTAATATTAAGTCAATTGGTATTGCGTAAAAAAGATTAGCGATTTGAGCGTCTATTCTCATTTTTGACATAGGCGTCACTTTTTAGGCAAAATACCAAAATGAAAAGCGGGTTATTATCAGTAGCTCGCTTTTATTTTATAAATACCGACATTTTTCTTAAATTTACAACGATAAGGAAAACAGAATGCTTTATTCAGTATTACACGATCATATTACTTTAGGTCAACCATATCGTAATGGAACGCATTCCATTCAACACGAACATCTTGTTGTCATGTTTGAAGATGACGGCGAAACCGGCTATTTTTATGCCATGGATTTACACCAAACCGCACAACCTGTCGTTGATAGCTTATTTGTGTATCGAGTGAGTGATGTAAAACCTGAAACCCTAAAAGAGCCGCGCCGCTTTCAAATTTGCTGGTCGGAAGACGGCTATAAAGCATTTTTGCTATTAAATGATTACCCTCATGCCGTATTTGATTTTAGAGAATTCGTCGGTTACAACCATACTAAATTTCCGGAACCCGAATTAGGCAGTATGTGGAGACATAAAGAAACAACGCAAGAGATGGTAGAAAAGTGGCTGGTGAGTTAGATAAAATCTGCCACCGAATGTCGGTGGCAGCTATACCTATTTCACTGTAATTTTGGAACCGTTAGAAAAGATGATATTTCGAGGCTGTTGAGCCGCCATAATTTGCGGACTAGCGTGTGAAAAGAGTTCTTTCGCTTTACTCGGTAAGTTTTCTAGCGGAACGGCAAATGCAATTTCTGTTGCGGTATTGCGTACTAACTGCTTACTAAATGAAACAGGCAGATCGTGAGTTAAAATAACCTCCTGATTGTACAAATACGTAGTAGCCCAATGTACCGAACGAATATTGATTTTTGAAATATTCTCAATCAGATAAACAAACTCAATAACCGAATTGCCTTTTTCATCTTTCTTGTGTTGATACCCCAAATATTTAATATTCACCGCCGCATTAAAGCGTTTTAAATCAGGGTTTTCCTTATTTTGTATGGTCTGTTGAGGCGATTTTTGCACAACGGAAGGAGTCACTTGAATATTCTCTGCAGAAGCACTCAAGCTAATACAGGCAGAAATTAAGAGCGCTGAACATATTTTATTGAGTTTCATAATAACCTCCAATGGTTATATCAATCATGACTGCGATTTGAATGTTACCTCAATTTTTAAAATTTTTACATAGAAAAAGAAAAAACCGCCGTAATCTTTGATTACAAGCGGTTAAATTTAAAAAAAATTTTGCAAAAATTAGAAACCTGCTTGTTTTTCAAGCTGTTCGACAAGGGCATCGTCTAAATTTAAGGCGCTTGCAAGTTGTCCTAAAAATACAATTTCTTTACGGGAAAGATCTTGGCAGACTAAGCGAGCAGCGAGGTAAACCTGTGCCGCTAAAGCGGTATTGTTTCCGACAGTTTTTGCAATTTCATTCACGGATACCGGCTCGTGCATTTCATGCAACAACCATTGTTGTAATTCAGGGTCGTTACCGCCCTCTTTTAAGATTAAAGCTTCTTCGCTCTCATCCAGCTCACCGTCCGCTAATGCAGCCGCAAGCATCGTGCGTAAAATAATTGCGCCCTTTTCTTCAGAGCTGTCCGCTTCAAAAGCCGTTTGGCTCAGCTCTGTCGTTTGACTTGTCGCTTGGTTCTTTTGGTAATCTTGATAGGCTTTGTAAGCCAGTCCGCCAAGTGCGGCTAAAGATCCGAGTTTAGTCAAATTAGCTCCGCCGTTTCTGCCCAACACCATTGATAGAATACCGACTAATGCCGCACCGCCACCGACTTTGGTAATAGTATCTACGTTGCCTGATTTGATTTCACCCGCAGTATTCTTGGCAGAACCCAATACGGAGCTTAATACATTGCCTAAGTCCGATTTACTTTGATTAGCGGTGTTACCGACAGATTTTAAAACGCCGTTTAAAATGCTATTAAAATTCATATTGTTTTCCTTTTGGTTAATAAAAAATAGTAAAGAGTAGACATTATGTTATCAAAATAATTCAATTTTTTTCTGCAATAAATTTCTTTGCCAACGCCGACAATGCATCGGTCACATAAACTAACAGCAAATAACACAGCAGATAAAGGGTAATTTCAGAGTAATGGAAAAAACTCATCGCCAGTTTAAACTGCATACCTAAACCGCTTGCCCCGACAAAACCGACAATCAACGTTGCCCGAATAATGTTTTCCATACGATAAAGAATATAATTCAAAAAAGAGCGCATCACCATTGGATAAATCCCGTAAAACAGAATTTGATTTTGCGAAGCCCCGTTTTGCATTAAATGGCGGATCGGTTTTTCGTCCATATCTTCAACCACTTCGCCGCACAGTTTACCTAATACGCCGAAGTTGTGAATGGCTAATGCCAACGCTCCCGGAATGATCCCCGGTTTGAAGATAAAGACTAAAATCATCGCCCACATCAATTCCGGTACAGATCGGCTAAACAGAAATAGCCCCCGACTGAGATAATAGGCAGCACGGTGATACCAATGTGTCTTGTGGCGAAAATTCCCCTGTGCTACGTTGCGAGCGGACGGTAGAACCAAAAGGAACATCGCCATGCCTGCAATGCCCGTTGCCAGAATACTCATCACAAAGGTTTCCCACGAGAGCCATAGGGCTTTTTGCCACATTTCAGGGTCAAGATAGGCAGGCAGCTCTTCGCCCACACCAGCCATTCCAGCTAAAAATTCCGTGAGATAATCCCAATTTTCCGCTCGAAACAGTTCGCTCAGTGCGGTGGGTTGGTCTTTAAGAATATAACCCCACGACAGCCCGATAAGCCCTAACACAGCCCAAAAGGAATAGCGGATAAAATAGCGGTCGAGATGTTTTCTCATTTTACTCGGCTCCTGACAGCGTAGCTCCAGCGATCAACCAAAACAATTAACCCGACAAGGAAGAGCAAGAATGTCCAAACCTGATCGTATTTCAGATCTTGCAGGGAAAGCTGAATTTGCATACCGATCCCCCCTAAACCGACAAAAGAAAGTACCGACGAAGAACGAATAGCACATTCAAGGCGATACATGGTATAGCTCAACATTGTCGGCAAGGCTTGGGGTAGATAGCCATAAATCAAGCATTGCAATGGCGTTGCTCCTGCTTCTTTTAATGCAAAAATCGGCTTGGAAGGCACCGCTTGTAACGTATCTGCATAGATTTTGCCTAAGTAGCCCGAATAAGGAATAGCAAGGGCGAACACCGCACCTATCGGATTTAACCCAACCGCAGCCACAAAGAACCACGCCCAAATCAATTCGTGAATAGCACGTAGAAAACCCAATATCGCACGGGCAGTCCCCTGCAAAAAGAGTGAACGAAACAGCACACCGGATGCAAAAATGCTTAAGCAAAATCCGCCAAGCATAGACAAAGAGAGGGTAATCAAGGCATAGGCAAAGGTGAGCCAAGTGGATTGCAAGGCGAGTTTCAATAAATCGGCAGAAAAGTCGGGGGATAATAAGCTGGAAAACAGTCGGGTAAGCGTCGCCCAACCGCCGGAGTGCATCAGCCCTTTGTCGTTATCCACAGCAAATAGGCTCAACAAAAACGCAAGCAATAATATGCCCGTCAGCAAATTTCGCCGTTCATTTAGTCCAAGCGGTCGGTTATGTTTCATTTTTTACCAATCCGTATAACGCATTGAGTTGCTCTTGGGTGACTTGCTCTGTTTGCAAATCGAACACAATTTTTCCCTGTTTAATCCCAATCATACGATCAAAATAGGTTTTGGCGTATTCCACCGAATGCATACTGGCAATCAGCGTTTTCCCCTGCTCTCTCACCAGCCCGGTCAATAATGCCAAGACATTTTGAGCATTGACCGGATCGAGTGCGGACACCGGTTCATCGGCTAAAATCAATTTAGGGTTTTGAACTAACAGACGAGCTATCGCCACACGTTGCTGCTCACCGCCCGACAGTTCAGCTGTCGGCTGATCGATTTTATCCAATAGCCCGACGGCAGCAAGTGCTTGCTCTGCAATCTGTTTTTCTTGCGGTTTAACCAAAGAGAACAGAGATCGCCAAAAGCCCCACTGGTTCAGCCTGCCAGCCAAGACATTGTGGATAACTTCCAGTTGTTTGACTAAATCATACTGTTGATGAAGCATACCGACTTGTTGGGCAAACTGTTTATTATCTTGATAATCTTGAATCTTGCGATTTTTCAGCCAAATCTCACCGCTTGTTAAAGGCACGGCACGCATAATGCTATTCATCAATGTCGATTTTCCCGATCCGCTCGGCCCGACTAACGCCACGATTTCACCTGAGCGAATGGTTAAACAGATGTCGTCTAAAACGGTTTGCTTACCGAAATGTTTGGTGGTGTGGTGGAATTGAAGAAGTGGGGTTTTCATATTTTATCAATATCAATTCAGTGTTAAAAAATTGTCTTCTATATTACGTTCTCACTTCGCTATTTTAGTCTGCCAAATCTCCCCTAGCCCCTCAAGGCTCAAAGAGGGGGATCAGATCGAGGGAAATATACATTCATCTGAAAAATCAAATACTTTACGTTTATAAAGTACTTCGATATTAAAATTTACGATAAACAAATTCCCCTCTTTGAGCCTTGAGGGGCTAGGGGAGATTTGGCAGAAGATTTTTACGAAGAAAATAAGCGATTACTTAATCAACTTCAGCTCTTTCGCCACTTTCTCAATATCTTGATAGTTGCTGTTTTGCGTTGGGATAAACTTCTCGGCAGAGAGTAAATTCATCACCTGTGAGCTTGACGCCTCGGCTTTTAATAATGCCGCTTTCACTTTCTCTTTGGTTCCGTCACCAAATTTTTTATCAACAAGATTAATGGTCCAGTTGTAATCATAGTAATCCGGTGTGGTGTAGAAAAGCTCGACTTTATCGTGATTAACTTTGCCTTCTTTGACCATTTTATCCCAGTACTGCTTATTCACCGCACCGATTTGCACTGAACCTGCTTCTACTAAGCCGTAGGTTTTATCATGCGAACCGCTGTAAGTCGGTTGAGCGTCTAAGTCTTTTTCAGGGTTAACTCCGGCTTCCGTTAAGAAAAAGCGTGGCATTAAGTGACCCGATGTCGAACTTTCGCTACCAAAAGCAAGGGTGTGACCTTTGACATCTTTAATCTCCTTCACATTATCTAAGCCTTTTTGCTTGATAAAAACGGACTTAAATTTTTCATCTTGCGGACGTTGTGCGATAGCTTCAGCCCCTTGTACTTTGGCACGTGCTTGTACCCCCGTTAAACCACCGAACCAAACTAAATCAATTTCGCCACGACGGAATGCGGTGACCACGGCAGCATAATCGGTGACTGGCACATATTGCACCTTTAACCCCGTTTCTTTGCCTAAATACTCTGCAAAATTGTCAAACGAACGGGTCATTTCGGCAGCATTATAGTCAGGAATAGCACTGATTTTAAAGGTTTGATCGGAAGGTGATGCGAAAGCAACTGGGCTAAACAGCACGCTGAGAGCGGTGAAAGCAGTTGCAAAACTTGCAAAAAGCGTTTTCATGGTGTTCTCCAAAAGAAATGTAAATAAATTGTGATGTTCAAAATGAACGAGCGAAAGATACGCTATTTTTTATAAAAAACAAGCGATTTCTGAGATTC
The DNA here is from genome assembly GCA_041809245.1 of Glaesserella sp. Classification (GTDB taxonomy): domain Bacteria; phylum Pseudomonadota; class Gammaproteobacteria; order Enterobacterales; family Pasteurellaceae; genus Glaesserella. The sequence continues at coordinate 3,372 of JBGXMX010000156.1, read as the reverse complement.
ATTTGGGAAATCGGTTTATCTTTGATAATATCACTCGCCTTACCGAATCTCTTTTTAGAATTAAGCGACATATCCGCTCTATATAATAAAACCATGGCATTAATCGAATACAATCCCCCTGTTGAGCCTTGGCTTGACGAAGTTTATCGTGATAATCATATTTTAATCATTAATAAACCAAGCGGCTTACTTTCAGTGCCCGGAAATCGCCCTGAATATCAAGACAGTGCAATGGTGCGAGTGCAACAGAAATACGGTTTTACTGAGCCGGCCCACCGTTTAGATATGGCGACAAGCGGTATTTTGTTGTTTGCATTAAGCAAACAGGCGGAAAAAGAACTCAAACGTCAATTTCGTGAACGAGAGCCGAAAAAGCACTATCAAGCGTTAGTTTGGGGCAAATTAGGCGAGAAAGTAGGTGATACGGGGACAATGAATTTTCCGTTAATTTGCGACTGGGAAAATCGTCCACGCCAAAAAATTTGCTACGAACGGGGTAAACAAGCGGTCACTTTCTATGAAATTCTTGCACATTATCCCAATAATACGACAAGGGTGAAGTTAACCCCTTATACCGGGCGTTCGCATCAATTACGCGTACATTGTTTAGCTTTAGGACATCCGATTGTAGGGGATAAATTTTATGCGAATCCGTTGGCAAAAAGCCTATCGCCAAGGCTCTGTTTACACGCAGAAGCATTAACCATTACGCACCCGATTACGCACGAACTGATGACATTTGAATCGAAACCCGAGTTTTAGTATGAGAGCCGAAATATAGAACAAAAAAGGACGCCCGAAAGCGTCCTGATTTATCTATTCTTTAAAATTAAAGAGCAGATTTTGCTTTAGCAACTAATGCTGCGAAAGCCACTTTGTCAAATACTGCGATATCAGCAAGGATCTTACGATCGATTTCAACAGACGCTTTTTTCAAGCCGTTGATGAATTTGCTGTATGATAAACCGTTTTGACGAGCTGCCGCGTTGATACGAGCAATCCATAATTGACGGAATTGACGTTTACGCTGACGACGGTCACGGTAAGCATATTGTGCAGCTTTAACTACTGCTTGGAAAGCAACGCGATACACGCGTGAACGTGCACCATAATAACCTTTAGCAGCCTTAAGAACTTTCTTATGGCGTGCTCTTGCAATAACACCACGTTTTACACGAGCCATTATTAAATCTCCTACTATTTAAGCGTAAATTAACGCTTTGACATTATTAAACTAAAAATTAACTAATCGTACGTTGTACTTAATTTACGCTTATGCGTATGGTAAGCACGCTACCACTAAAACTTGGTCTGCTTTCGCTACCATTGATTTGTGACGTAAGTGACGTTTACGTTTAGTTGTTTTCTTAGTCAAAATGTGACGTAAGTGAGATTGTTTACGTTTAAAGCCGCCGGAAGCTGTTTTTTTGAAACGCTTTGCAGCACCACGTACTGTTTTAATTTTAGGCATTGTTAAAATAACTCCGCATTGTTTTGTTAATACACTGATAATCAGGCGAAAAATAAAGTGTTTAACTTCATTTTTACTTGGAATGCACTGCTTATCTCTTAAATCGCTTGCGCGATAAGCTTAATTTTAAGCTAAAGCAATTTCAGGCTGCTGAGTATGCCCGTTGCTTGCTTTGTTTTTCAGAAATGAAAAACCGCATTATTTTACTGTATTTTTTTTTTTTTTCAATATAATACTTTGATGAATTCTTACGCTATTTTGCTTATACTCTATCTACGATGGAAAAAAGAAAATTTCCCCAAATTAAGGAACTAAAATAACATGATGAACTTAATCACATTTCTTTTAGGTTTTAGCTCGGCATTAAGCCAGAATGCTATCTCTGAATATCAAAAAACATCAGCTGAAATCACAGGAGAAATGATCGCTGCTTATGAAACCAATAAATATGGTAAGCAAGATATCGGCATATCTTCAAATCAAAAGTTATCTCGGGAAGAAAATGCAACCAAAGCTGAAAAAATCTTCCAACAAGCAGAAAGCTATTACAACGAAGCTATAAATGGACTCGATCCTAACAATGAGCAAAAAGCCTTATCACTTTACGAGGAGGCAGCAACTCTTGGGCATGTTAGAGCACAAATTCGTTTAGCTGAAATCTATTGGGGATATATTTCAGCAAATACTGTTGAGACACCAAATAGGGAGTTGGCATCAATATGGTTGGCTATGGCTGTTGAACATGATAAAACGGGACAAGCCGCCTATATGTTTGCACAATTAATTGAAGAACAAACAGGTTGGGAAAAAGATATAGCACCTAGTTTAAACAAAAAAATATTTGATTATTACCAGCAATCTGCAAATTTAGATTATAAAGATGCATTTTTCCAAGTCGCCTACCGCTATGAGCAGGGTGAAGGTACGGAAAAAAACCTTGAAAAAGCCTTTGAATATTATAAAAAAGCGGCAGATGCTGGAGATTATCTCTCGTTTGAGAAAGTTGGACGAATGTATCAAAAAGGTATTGGTACAAAACAAGACTTTGCTAAAGCTTATGAGTATTACACCAAGATTGATGAAGTTTTCGCTGATAATGAAGAATATGAACCAAATCCAACCATTATCTTCTATCTAGGTGAAATGTATCGAGATGGTGAATATGTTAAACAAAATAAGCAGAAGGCGCTTGAGCATTTTACTATGGCGTGCGAATATGAATATGATGTCGAAAGCGGCGGGGCTTGTGAAGCGCTTGAACAATTGAAAAACAAAAGCAGCCAATAGGCTGCTTCAGACCACTGACAAACCCACCTTTTCAGACTTCTGGTCAAAAGTGGGTTTATTTTTTGCCATTTTATCTCTTTTTCTTGCATTTCACTTTAAATAGTCACTCAAGCGGTCAGTTTTGTGGATTTTTTTGCCATTACGCCATATTGATGAAGAATAAGCCATAAAAAATGTAAAAAAGCCCATAGCACAAGGGCTATCTTCTTGATATTTTGTGCCATTGCCGCAAGAAAGCATTGCATTTGTACTTTCGACAACCCTCTGTAACGGGCATAGCGATGTCCGTGATGTTGTTTAGCGTCCGCAAAGCTACGCTCTACGGTTTCAGCTCGGCGTTTGTAGAGTTTTTTTCCTTGCTCCGACAGTCTAACCGCATTGGCGTTGTCCATTGCTGCTTGATAGATGTGTCGGGTTATCAACCTTTCGGCTTTTTGATTTTGGGTACACTGTGTACGAAGAGGGCAAGTCCGGCAGTAGCTTGGGTTGGATTTGTAGGTGTGATAGCCTTCTCTTGTGGTGGTGCTGTAAATGAGTGGTTGTCCCATTGGGCAGGTGTAACAGTCCTTGTCTGCATCATACTTAAAGTCTCGCTTTCTCAGGCTATTCTTTCC
>JBGXMX010000155.1:0-5314 GCA_041809245.1 Glaesserella sp. | reverse complement strand
TGAGATTTTTGCTCGTCGCCGTTTAACCTTTGATGCAACAGTTCGTTTGATTGAGCGTCACGTAGCAGAGTGGGAGGAGGGCATTCAAGCCCTTAAAGCCCGCCACGGTGAAATTATTACCCAACTTTCAAAATTAGAAGACTTCAAACTCTTCTGCTTTAAGCCGGAAAAAGGCTTATTCGTTAAAGGCTTCGGACAAGCGTTTCAAGTAAGTACCGATGATTTGGTTAATTTCGTGCATTTAGACGAAGGTCACAAACATATTGAAGCGTAATTCGCGCATATTTTTATCTTTGGAGATTTTATGAATAAAAAAACACAACTCGCCCTTTTTGTTACTACTATCTGCTCTGCCTATGCTTTTGCTAACCAGCCGGCAACCTTAGAAGCGGTTGAAGTCGTCGCTTCAACGGATACTGCCGCAACAATCAGTAAGAAACAGATTCAACGAAAACAACCCAAAGACCTCAAAGATCTGCTGTCAAACCAACTTGACGTACAAGTTAATGACTTACAACGTACCCGTTCGGGCAATGAGGGCATTAATATTCGAGGCTTGCAAGGCAACCGTGTCGCCAGCAGTATTGATGGTATTCCTTTACCTGAAACGCAAGAAAATAAACTACTGACCTCCCTTGGTTTAGATTTTGGCGGAGCAAACAGTGTAGAACCCACATCATTACGCTCTGCAACAGTTCAATATAACGGCTCTTATCAATCACTTTCAGGCAGTGTAGATTTTGCAACATTAGAACCGACCGATGTTATTCAATCGGGTAATGTCGGCGGTTTTGTGGCAACGGGTTATAACAGCGTTGATAAATCATTCTACGGATCTATTGCCGGTGCGGCTAAAAATGATCGTTACGAAGGGCTTGTTTTGACTACGGCTCGTTTTGGGCATGAAACGAAAAATCAAGGCACTGTCGGCGGTGAAGGCACAACAAGAACAGAAGCCGATCCTGCCGATTATAAAAACAGCTATGTGTTAGTCAAAAATGCCTATCAAATCAATGATGAGCACAAAGTAAAATTCACTGTCGAACACCAACAAAAAACGAAAAATACCGAATTACTTTCCGGAAACGGCGTTTCTATTGATCGCGCCACCGGTACACAAACCACCGGCTTTACGGAAGATGAAAACCGTAGAACACGGGTTTCTTTAGGGCATGAATATCAAAACGATCAAGGCTGGCTACACAGTGCAAACACTCAGCTTTATTTCCAACATGCACAAAGCGAAAACTACCGTCAACGCTTATCCAGCAGTTCAAACCGTACGGAATCAGGCGAAGTCAAACAGAAAACCTATGGTATGAGTACCAACTTAACCAGCTTAATTGAAACCGCCGTTCCACAAGCGTTACGTTATGGTTTTGCTCATCATCAAGCCGAATTCAGCTCGGATTTATACTGCAACACTTGCTCTACGGGGCTGACTTTTGATGCCGCAGCCACCACCAAACAGAGTAAAACCCATCTCTATCTTGAAGATGAAATCGCACTCGGCAATGTCTTTATTACACCGCATTTAGGGTTATTACATTACCGTTCAAATCCATCTAAAGCCGGCTATAACCAAGCCGCAGAACAATATGCGGCGGTAGAAAGTCAAAAAGAGACCATTTTTCTACCGAAATTCAGCCTGAACTGGAAAATCGCCCCGATTTTTGAGCCTTATTTCCAATACTCCAAAGGCGTTAAAACCCCTTCTGCGCAACAATTAACCTCATCCTTTGGTAATACCGTTGCGGTTGGCGGAAGAATCATTCGACAATATGCGGTTGTTGGTAATCCAAACTTAAAAGCAGAAACCGCCGATAATTTCAGTCTTGGCTTTAAAGGGGCGAACGATAAAGTTCAGTACGATATCGCAGGTTATTACAATCGATATAAAAACTTCATTGACTGGGTATCTCGCGCCACTGCAACCCATAACCCATTGATCCAATATCAAAATCTTGATAAGGCGAAAATCTATGGTATTACCGCAAATGCAAGATGGAACTTTGTTGATAACTTCTATCTCCTAGGTGGAGTCGCTTATTCAAAAGGGAAATCAGAACATGATGGAGTTGAAGCCCCAATCAACACCATTCAACCACTCAAATTCAAAGCAGGATTCGGCTATGAGGGAGAGCGCTTCGGAGGAAATATCCAACTCACCCATGTGAAAGCCAAAGCGGATAAAGACATCAACGGAACAATCTACAATCCGACCGGAACAATTAATTTGGTTGATTTAGGCGTTTATTGGAAACCGATTAAAAATCTGACTTTAACCGCTAATGTCAATAACCTGTTTGATAAAAAATATTGGAATTGGGCGGATATTTCTTACTTCGCAGTTCAATCTTCTTCTGCGGCAACCGGCGGCCCAAGCAGCTCCAGCTTATCGGCGGCGAATGCAGATACCTATACCGCACCGGGGCGTAACTTTAATGTAGGACTCCGATACGAGTTCTAAAAATCACAAGCGGTCGGATTTCAGAAAATTTTTACAAAATTTTCACCAAATTTGACCGCTTGCATTTTGATAAGAATTACACTTTTCTTAATAAGCGTTTAAAATAGCGCCTTTCTTGATTTTGGGATATTTTTAAATGCAATCATACTACCGCGGGCGTTTTTCCGTTGCCCCAATGCTCGACTGGACAACCCGTCACTGCCGTTATTTTCACCGTCAATTTACCAAACACAGCTTGTTGTATAGCGAGATGATCACTGCTCCCGCCATTTTACATGCCAAATACGATTTGCTTGCCTATGATCAGGCGGAAAACCCTGTGGCGCTGCAATTGGGCGGAAGCGATCCTGAGCAGTTGGCGAAATGTGCCAAACTGGTTGAAGAACGTGGCTATGCGGAGATTAATTTGAATGTCGGCTGCCCGTCCGACCGTGTACAAAACGGGATGTTCGGCGCCTGTTTAATGGGAAAAGCCGATTTGGTCGCCCGTTGCGTTGAGGCAATGCGACAAGAGGTGAAGATTCCTGTGACGGTGAAACACCGCATCGGTATTGACGATCTCGACAGCTACGACTTTCTGTGTGATTTTATTGAAAAGATTCAACCTTATTGTGATGATTTTATCGTGCACGCTCGCAAGGCGTGGCTGTCAGGCTTAAGCCCGAAAGAAAATCGCGAAATTCCACCGTTGGACTACGAGCGGGTGTATCAGCTTAAACGTGATTTTCCGCATCTTAAAATCAGCATTAACGGCGGGATAAAAACAATTGAAGAGATCAAACATCATCTGCAATTTGTTGATGGGGTGATGGTCGGGCGTGAGGCCTATCAAAATCCGTCATTACTCGGCTATATCGACCGTGAGTTGTTCGATTCGACAGCGGAAATCGTGACGCCAAGACAAGCCGTTGAAAACATGCTGCCTTATATTGAGCAAGAACTTACTCAAGGCGTTTACCTCAATCATATCGTCCGTCATATGCTTGGTGCATTTCAAAATTGTAAAGGGGCAAGACAATGGCGCCGCCATTTAAGCGAAAATGCCTGCAAACCGGGAGCCGGCATAGAAGTGGTTGAACAAGCGTTACTCTTTCTGAAATAAGGCGGACTGTCCGCCTTTAAACTGCGAACACTACAATTTTCTTTTAAGCACTCGGCACAAGCCAAAAAAACAAAAAACCTTATCAATTATGACATTGATAAGGTTAAGAAATTTTGGTGGAGATAATCGGGATCGAACCGACGACCTCTTGAATGCCATTCAAGCGCTCTCCCAACTGAGCTATATCCCCAAAATTGCGAGAGATAATATGCTCTCGCTTTTTTTCTGTCAATCTGAAAATTCGGCAAACAGCTTAACTGCTTAAAAACTAACTAGTTTTGTGCTTGGATAAAATCAATCGCTTTTTGAATACGCACGAGCGTTTTCTCTTTGCCAACTAATTTTGCAGTAATATCCATAGATGGCGACTGCCCTGAGCCTGTTACTGCAAGGCGGAACGGCATACCCACTTTACCCATACCGATTTCAAGCTCTGTGGCAGTTTGGTTCATTGCATCGTGGATATTTTCAACGCTCCAATCATCACAAGCGGTCAGTTTTTCCAATAATTTTGCAAGTGGGGCAACTGCTTCTGCTTTGAAGTTTTTCGCTACCGCTTTTTCATCATAGTTATCAAATTCTTGATAGAAATAACGGCTTTGGCTTGCTAATTCTTTTAAGGTTTTTGCTCGTTCGCTTAAGACTGGAATGATCTCTGCTAATGCAGGTCCTTGAGAGAAATCAATCCCCTGATCATTCATATGCCATTCAAGGTATTTTGCCACATAGTCTGCAGGCAAACTACGCATATAGTGTTGGTTTAGCCACTGTAATTTTTCTGTGTTAAAGGCACTTGCCGATTTGCTGACAGAATGAATGTCGAATAATTCAATCATCTCTTCACGAGTGAAGATCTCTTGGTCGCCGTGTCCCCAGCCTAAACGTACGAGATAGTTAATTAAGGCTTCGGGTAAATAGCCATCATCACGATATTGCATTACGCTAACTGCACCGTGACGTTTGGAAAGTTTTTGACCATCATCGCCGTTAATCATCGAAACGTGTGCGTAGGTTGGAATTTCTGCCCCTAACGCTTTTAAGATGTTGATTTGACGTGGTGTGTTGTTGATATGATCTTCACCACGAACAACATGGGTAATGCCCATATCCCAGTCATCTACAACCACACAGAAGTTGTAGGTTGGCGCACCATCGGTACGGCGGATAATTAAGTCGTCCAATTCGCTGTTGCTGATTTCAATGCGTCCACGCACGGCATCATCAAAGACCACTGAGCCTTCTGTTGGATTTTTAAAACGAACAACGTGCGGTTCGCTTGGATCGTGTGAATGATCGCCTAAGCAATGGCGGTCATAACGTGGTTTTTCTTTATTTGCTTCTTGGTTTGCACGTAATTCATCTAAACGCTCTTTTGAGCAATAGCAGCGGTATGCCGTGCCTTCTTCAATCATTTGATCGATCACTTGGTTATAACGATCAAAACGTTTTGTTTGGAAATAAGGGCCGTGTTCCCAGGCTAAGTTAAGCCATTCCATGCCTTCAATGATCGCAGCGGTTGCTTCTGGGCTAGAACGCTCAAGGTCGGTATCTTCAATGCGTAATACAAATTCGCCGTTGTTATGTTTAGCATATAACCAAGAATAAAGAGCGGTTCTTGCACCACCAACGTGTAAATAGCCTGTCGGACTTGGTGCGAAAAGAGTACACACTTTTACATTTGGGTCTAAAGGGAAAAGGGTTTCAATTTTCATATTGTCGCCTATGTTTTTTCAGAATTTTCT
>JBGXMX010000154.1:0-9855 GCA_041809245.1 Glaesserella sp. | reverse complement strand
CACAAAACTGACCGCTTGAGTGGATATCAGACGTGAAATAGAAGAAAAGGGATAAAACGGCAAAAAGTAAACCCACCTTTGACCGGAAGTCTGAAAAGGTGGGTTTGTCAGTGGTCTGAAAGAGGAGTAAATCTCCTCTTTTTTACTTTCCAAATTTGGCACACGTTGGAAACGTGCGCTATCATGGGTTCTAACTTATTGAAAATATTAACATTTCCATGTTTCGAACAGTTGTGGTTAGAAGCGTGCACCATCACGGACGATTTATAATTCCTAAGATGGCGATCGTTTATAAACGAGTGCCATTTGCAGGACTTATCGGAAGGGAACTCTTTTAATTTCTATTGATTATACAGCTCCATATAGAGACTATTTTCAAATTGAGTAAGAGGAGCTCTTTTGGTTTTACTTTCCAAATCGCCGGTAGAATACCCGTTAATAAATTGCACAAAAGCAATTCGCTCTCCCCTTGCATTACGCATAAAGCCGGCTAGATTATATACACCTTTTAGCGCTCCTGTTTTAGCCATCAGATTTTTTGATAGCGGCTCAACCGCAATAGAACCTCTGCCCGACAAAGTACCATCGACACCGGCTATCGGAAATGTTTCAAATAAACGTAATTTTTCCTCATTATTGGCGATGACTTCTAATGCTTGTAACATAGTTTGTGCACTGACTTGATTATGACGTGAAAGCCCTGAGCCATCGGCAACTATGCTATTATTAAATTTCACCCCCTCTTTATTTAACGTATTGCGTAATGCTTGGCTGGCTAAAGGAAAAGATGCAGGGCGTTTATATTGCTGGTTAGCGATGGTTCTAAAAAGAGCATCGGCAATCTGATTATCTGATTTTTTCATCATTTTAGTCAGCAATGTTTGTAATGGCTCCGAATAATGTTCGGCTAACAATTCCCCTCTAGGGGCTTTCAATGGCTCCTGAATTTGCCCGTTAAATTGAATACCCAACCGTTTCAAATTGGCTTTGATTAGATTTGCTCCGTAAAAAGTCGGATCTTGTACCGCAAAACTTAACCCGAACGGCTTATCTTGGCGGGCAAGACAGCCTTTAATTTGGTAGCGGTTATTATCATTAACCACAACATCCAACTGACAATACCCCGCCTCAGACTTATCTACCACAAAGGCAGAACTAAACACTTGTACCGGATATGCCGAAGGAATTTCTACTTTGGCAAACTCCCCTACCGGCTGGTTAGTATTTAAATTGACATAAAAGCAGTTATTATCCACATTCACCGCAGCAGGCGGGGCGCTAAAGCACATAGTCAGATCATTCCAAATCCAACCGGAGGCTTTATCATGGCTGGCAAACGCCGTCGTATCCATAATCAAATTCCCCTCAATTTGGCTAATCCCTTGCTGTTTTAACTGCGCAACCAACTGATACAATTTTCCGCTGCTTAAATCAGGATCGCCCGAAAAGCGTGCGATTAAATCCCCCTTCAACACTCCATTTTGAATTTTTCCGTTGGTCAGCAGTGCCGTTTGAAAGCGAAAATCATCAGGTAAAACCAATTTAGCCGCTAATGCGGTAAATACTTTTTGAGTACTTGCCGGCAACATAAATGTTTTACTTTGGTAATCGGCAATAATTTGATTGGTATCTAAGTTTTTGGCTATAAAACTGACGGAGGTGCCGTCCGGCAATTGAGGGATAAAATCTTCAACCGTAACCGCACGGCTTTGTAGTGGAAATAAGAGAAGAAAGCAGAGACTGAAATACGTTTTAAGCCTAGAAAATAACATCATAAATTGAATTTGTTCGGACATGAAAAAGGGTTGAATAATAACGAGTTCCCCCCTGTTCGTAAACCTTTAAATTTTCAACTTTACACATTGATTTACGGGAGAAATCATATTATCTTAACGCCATCCGCCAAAACTGTATTTCAGTTTTGGCTCAACTTTTTTAAGGGGAAATAATGCAACAAATTCCAATGACTGTACGAGGAGCAGAGCTACTTCGTGAAGAACTTGATTTTCTAAAAAATGTTCGCCGCCCGGAAATTATCAATGCCATTGCTGAGGCTCGTGAACACGGTGATTTAAAAGAAAATGCCGAATATCACGCTGCCCGTGAACAACAAGGGTTTTGTGAAGGGCGTATTCAAGAAATTGAAAGTAAACTAGGTAATGCACAAATTATTGATGTCACCAAAATGACCAACTTAGGCAAAGTCATTTTTGGGGCAACGGTCACATTACTAAATACCAGCACCGATGAAGAAGTGACCTATCGTATTGTCGGTGATGACGAAGCCAACATAAAAGGGGGGCTCATTTCGGTGAATTCGCCTATCGCAAGAGGCTTGGTCGGTAAAGAAATCGACGATACGGTGAATATCAAAACCCCCGGTGGAAACGTCGAATTTGATATTATTGACGTAGAATATTTATAAAAATAAAGCCCGATTCGCGTCGGGCTTTTCTTTAGGTTATTCCTGAATTTTTCCTTGTAAAAACTTGTTACTTAATGTTCCTGCAACCATTGCCCCGTTCACATTAAGTGCGGTTCTTCCCATATCAATTAACGGTTCAATCGAAATCAGTAGCCCTACTAATGCTAACGGCAAATTAAGCGTGGAAAGTACCACAATAGCAGCAAAAGTCGCACCGCCGCCAACTCCCGCAATCCCGAATGAAGAGATAGCGACCACCAAAATGAGCGTTGCAATATATTGGAAGCTAAACGGATCAATTCCGACTGTAGGTGCCACCATCACGGCTAACATTGCCGGATAAATCCCCGCACAACCGTTCTGACCGATTGTTGCACCGAAAGTCGCTGAGAAATTGGCAATCACACTGTTATTTCCCAATTTATTGGTTTGGGTTTCGATATTCAGCGGTAATGTTGCAGCACTTGAACGCGAGCTAAAAGCAAAACTCAACGTTGGCATAACTTTTTTGTAATAATCAATCGGATTGACTTTCGCTAAGAACAGCAAGATACCGTGAATAATAAACATCAAGAGCATTGCCACATAAGATGCCACAATAAAGCCGCCTAGGTTGACAATATCCGCCCATTTTGAAGTTGCGCCCATTTTTAACATTAAGGCGAATACGCCATAAGGTGTTAAACGAATCACAAAACGGACTAAGCGCATCACCAATTTATTCAACGTATCAACACCTTGGCTGATACGGGCGCCTAAATCTTTATCCTCTTTCGCAAGACTCAATGCAGCCACGCCTAAGAAAGCAGAGAAAATTACCGTGCTGATAATAGAAGTCGGATTGGCGCCGGTTAATTCGGCAAACGGATTACGAGGAATAAAAGAAAGCAACATCGCAGGCACGGTCATACCGCTGACTTGTTCTACCCTTCCTTCTACACGGGCTTGAGCGGCTAATTCACGCTCTCCTGCAACTAAACCTTCGATAGAAATATCAAACAGATAGACCATTGCAATCCCGACTGCGGCAGAAATAGCAGTGGTGATTAACAAGACCGAGAGTACGCTAAAGCTGATTTTGCCAAGCGAACCGGCTTGATTTAAACGTGTAATGGCAGACAAAATAGAGATAAAGACCAAAGGCATTACAATCATCTGCAATAAACGCACATAACCGCTGCCGATCAGATTTACCCAATCTAACGTACTGTCAATAACCGGTTTTTCGTAAAAATTTTGTAAAATTGCACCGCTTGCAAGCCCTAATATCAAGCCGACAAAAACCGTTGCCCCTAACTTTTGCGTACGGCGATAAATTACCGCCAGTAATGCAATTAATGCTGCAAACACAGCTAAATTAATTAAAATCATCCGATTCTCCTTAAGACCATAAAGGCCTCAAAGCATAGAGGGCTTGCGTTCGGATTTCAAGAATGATTTTTTTCTTTAATAGAACTAAAAGTTATAAGAACACTCAAAGCGCTATTGATCTAAGCGTAGTTTTTCAATCTCTTTACTAAATTCTGCAATATCATCAAAACTCAAATAAACGGAAGCGAAACGAATATAAGCCACTTTGTCTAATTTTTTCAGCGCATCAAGTACCAGCTGACCGACGAATTTACTACTGACTTCCCGCTCCCCCGTTGCCTGTAGCTGTGCCACAATACGATTAATCGCCTGTTCCAAAGTATCGGCACTGACCGGACGTTTCTCTAACGCCTTGGTAAAGCCCGAACGCAATTTTTGTAGATCAAAGGCTTCACGATTACCGTTGTTTTTGACAATATGCGGAATTTGCAACTGTGCGCTTTCAAAGGTCGTAAAACGCTCTTTACAGACAAAACACTCTCGTCTGCGGCGGATTTGGTATCCTTCCGCAAAAAGACGAGAATCCAGCACTTTTGTGTCATGAGCGGCACAAAAAGGACAACGCATTATTACTCTCCTCGTAATTGAGCGAGAAACTGCGCATGGAGATTTTCGGGCGGAGGGGGCATTTGTAAGTAAAAGCCTTGGATTTCAATTGCTTGCTGAACCTCTTGATTATCGACACGCTGTAAGCGCTTCTCTCCCGCTAGGTTAAACAACATCACAAATTGCGGTTTACCGAAGATTTGGCGTAACTCTTCAGGTACGCCGTCAAATTGATCGCGTTTAGCGACATAGAGGTACATACCCTCTTTTTTCACACTTTTATAAATTGCACACAACATATTTAATACTCATCATCGTAGGCCATTCCTTTATAATCATCAAAACGGGAAAAATGCCCTTGGAAAGTTAATCGAACCCGTCCAATCGGACCATTACGCTGTTTACCGATAATAATTTCAGCCACACCTTTTAAATCGGAATTTTCGTGATATACCTCATCACGATAAATAAACATAATTAAGTCCGCATCTTGCTCAATCGAGCCTGATTCACGCAAATCCGAGTTGACCGGGCGCTTATCGGCACGTTGTTCGAGACTTCGGTTGAGCTGAGATAACGCAACAACCGGAACTTGCAACTCTTTCGCCAACGCCTTAAGAGAGCGAGAAATTTCTGCAATCTCTAATGTACGATTATCCGAAAAACCGGGCGCACGCATTAATTGCAAGTAATCCACCATAATCAAACTTAATCCGCCATTTTCACGATAAATTCGTCTCGCTCTTGAACGTAGCTCTGTAGGCGTTAGCCCCGAACTGTCATCAATATAGATATTTTTACGTTCTTGTAAAATTGCCATCGTACTGGAAATTTTCGACCAATCTTCGTCATCATGTAATTGTCCTGTACGAATTTTGGTTTGATCGACATGGGAAAGCGATGCCAACATACGCATCATAATCTGATCGGCAGGCATCTCAAGACTAAAGATCAATACCGGTTTATTCGGTTTTTTCACCATATTGCCATTTTCGTCCGGCTCTTCAATGTTCAGAAGTGACGCATTTTCACACAGATTCATCGCAAAAGTGGTTTTACCCATAGATGGTCGGGCAGCCACAATAATCAGATCGGATGGTTGTAATCCTGCGGTTTTACGGTCGAGATCGACAAACCCCGTCGATACTCCGGTTACTCCACCGTTATGTTTGGATTTAGAGAGCATCTCGATACGGTTTAACGTATCTAGCAAAATATCATCAATTTTTTTCGGACCTTGATCACTGGCGGTACGCTTTTCTGCAATATGAAACACGGCTCGTTCGGCTTCATCCAGTACATCTTTAACCGCCATACCTTTAGGGTTATAGCTGATTTCCGCAATTTTATTGCTCGCAGAAATGAGTTCCCGCCGAATTGCCCTTTCGCTCACGATATCCGCATACGCTAAAATATTGGCGGCACTTGGGGTATTTTTAGAAAGCTCCGCCAAATAAGCAAAACCACCGACATCTTGCAAAACGCCTTTATTTTTTAACACTTGGTCGAGTGTAATAATATCAATCGGGCGATTATGGCGAGCCAGTTCTACCATCTGTTCAAAAATAACACGGTGGGCATAGTTATAAAAATCCCCCGCTTGAACACGTTCCGCCACATTATCCCAGTGTGCGTTATCCAGCATAATGCCGCCCAGCACCGCTTGCTCCGCTTCTAATGAGTGAGGCGCAACATTGATCTGTTCGACTTGTTTATCACTACTATGCTCTTTTTTCTTATAAGTTGCTTCAGCCATTGTTTTCTTCTTTTTAACAGGTTAGACAAGCGGTAAGTTTAGCGAAAAAATTTGCAAATTTGAACGGTTAAAATTGTTCCCAAATCGGCTTACATTCACTCGGCAGTGATAAGCCTTTTCCTAATTCAACCCAGCCTGACGGAAAATGGAAATCAGACCCGACGGAAGCATACAAATCAAACTCTTTTGCCCAACGAGCCAGTAATTGACGCTGATCGGGCGTTTGCGCACAACCGGCAACTTCAATGCCGTCACCACCCGCTTGTTTAAAATCCGCAATCAGGCGCCGAATCCATTTTGCCGAGACCTTATAACGCAGCGGGTGGGCAATACAAATCAAACCGCCTGCCAAATGGGTCGCTCGAACCGCCTCTTCCAGGCTACACCAGACGGGTTTCACATAAGCGGACTTACCCATACCGAGATAACGTTTGAATGCGTGTTCATCATTACGTGCATAACCTTGTGAAACAAGAAAACGCGCATAATGAGCGCGTGTTACTTCCCCATGAGCTAAGGCTTTTGCGCCTTGATACGCATTCAAAATACCTGCTTTTTCTAATTTTTGACCGATTAACTCCGCCCGCTCTTGGCGCAATTTGGCTTGAGTATTCAGCAATTCAACCAAGGCAGCGTTTGTTTCATCAATATTCAGTGCCGCCAAATGGATACTTTTTCCTTCCCATAGAATCGAAATTTCAACACCGGCAATCAATTCTATCGGCTGAGATTTAGCATGCTGTTTCGCTTCGGCAATACCGGCAATCGTATCGTGATCGGTGAGGGCTAACATCCCCACATTTTGCGCCACGGCACGATCGATCAATTCCGTCGGCGTTAAAACCCCGTCAGAAGCCGTACTGTGGCTATGTAAATCACGGATCATGTATTCTCCCCTATCATTAAACAATGCCTGAAAGCTGAAAAAAAGTACGATAAGCCTCAATTTTCTTCGCCAAACTCAGCGGATAAGCTCTTGAGGTTGAAGGTAGTCGATATAAATAAAGTTCCCGATCAGCAAAATAAGGATATGCAATAAAGCTATCCGTTTTGGGTTCTTTGACTTTCTCAGGTAATAGGCTCAATAGTGTTTCCGTCGCTTTTCCACCTGTGGTAAAAATCCAACGGCAATGAGGTAAGGTTGTAAGAACCTCGGTTAAATTCACCGGCTGAATAATTTTTAGAAATTTATCTGAAGCATTACCTTTTTCACGAATTGCCGTTTGTACGGTCGAACAAAGCGCAATGCCTTTTTCATGGAGAAAAGCTTCGATTCGCTCAGGCTCAAATCGTTTTTCATCTTTTGCCTGAAAATATGCCGCATCATTAAAGAAAATTGCCCCATAAATCCGCCACATATCATTTTGAAAATTGGGATAATGAAATTCCATACACCGCTTGTCCGCTGTAGGCGGGAAAGTTCCCATCATCATTACGGTTGAGTGAGGGGGTAAAATAGCGGGGAAAGGGTGTTGTTCAATTAGTGCTGTCATCATATTTACCCCGACAACTCTTTGCAAAATTTTGCGATATTTTGACCGCTTGATATGCTTTTAGAGGTCAAAAATCTTGTATTCGCAAGTGTAAGCCTCAGCTTTGTTATCGTTTTACTTTCTATGGATTTTGTTAAAAAATTGTTGAAATAGTAGCGAATAGCACACCTTTTGTCTATATACGCATGCTATGTTTCTTTCGCTGTTTTGCACAACTGCGACATACTGCATAATCAGAGCGCTTGCAGGGCTTTCTGCTGCTTCTGTTCATCCCTTCTTTTTCTAAAAAAAGCACTGATTTTTCGGCTGCATTCATCCGCCATCACTCCACCTCGGATATTCAGAAAATGGTTCATTTTATAATCATCAAAGAAGTGAAAACGTGAGCCTACCGCTCCGGTTTTATAATCGGAAGCCCCAAACACCAAACGCCCGATACGGCTGTGCAAAATCGCACCGGCGCACATGGTGCAAGGCTCTAAGGTCACATAAAGGGTTGTATCCAACAGGCGATAATTTTGACACTGCTGCCCTGCCATTCGGATTGCTTGGATTTCGGCGTGAGCGGTTGGATCGGAAAGTATAATCGAACGATTCCACCCTTCCCCGATAACATTGCCTGTTTTATCGACCAACACCGCCCCGACAGGAATTTCCCCTTCCGCTTCGGCTTTGTCTGCAAGAGATAAGGCGTATTGCATAAAGTGAAAATCTTGGTCAGATAAGGTCAAATCGCAATGGGTTTGGGTGGGTTGGATGAACATATAGATCTTATGACTCCCTAAATATTGATGGCGCTCGTTTATAAACGAGCGCCTTACCTTGAAGATTCTAAGGTTTTGGCACACGTTGAAAACGTGCGCCATAGGTATTTCGGATCATCATTCGTAAAAATTTAACGAAATCCGACCGCTTGTCAATTATCGACGACCACGGTCGTTAAAACGTTTTTCTTTAAATCCGCCTTCTTTGCGGTCTTTAAAGCCACGTTCTTCACGGCGACCGTCTCTGCCGCCACGTCCGCCTCGCTCATTACGATCGCCTCGTCCTTTACCACGGCTACCTTTATCTTCATAAGGGTTGGCATTAGTTGCACTACTTGCAGCCCCTAATAGAGACATCTGCATTGGTTTACTTAATACTCGAGCTTTATGAGCAAAGTGTTCAACCAAATGTTTTGGCATACCTTGCGGTAATTCAATGGTTGAGTATTTATCATGTAGCTTGATGTGTCCGATATAACGGCTGTTAATATCACCTTCGTTGGCAATCGCCCCAACAATATGACGCACTTCAACACCGTCTTCACGTCCCAATTCGATACGGTAGAGATCCATTGCCACACCGTTACTATCACGATGTTCACGACCGCCGCCACGACGTTCCGCAGAACGTGGATTTTCACGCCCTTTGCCACGCTCACCACGTGCCGGGCGGATTTCAGGATCTGGCGGAAGAATAAGTTTTTGTTTTTCTTGAAGCATCATCATCATTGCAGCAGCTAACTCTTCGTGATCTTGGTCTGCGGTGAATAAATCTTCTAATAATTCACGATAAAGTTCTAAATCGTGGTGTTCTAACTGTAATGAAATACGCGCTTTGAATTTCTCACGGCGTTTTTCCATTAAAATTTCGTGATTTGGCACCAGCACTTCATCAATCGACTTTTTGATTAAGTGTTCAATGTTTTTCAATAAACGACGCTCACGTGGTTCTACAAATAATAATGCACGACCTGAACGCCCTGCACGACCGGTACGACCGATACGGTGAACATAAGACTCTGCATCAAGCGGAATATCGTAGTTTACGACAAGGCTGATACGATCAATATCGATACCACGAGCCGCCACGTCCGTTGCCACAATCACATCCAAACGACCTGATTTAAGTTTTTCCAACGCTTGTTCACGTGCTTGTTGGGTCATATCGCCGTTTAATGCAGCGGCACGGTAGCCGTTACGCTCACAGAGTTCTGCAATATCAATGGTGCCAGTTTTGGTACGAGTAAAGATAATCGCCGCATCAAACTCTTCCACTTCTAAGAAACGCAATAACGCATCATTTTTACGGAAGCCGTTCACCAACCAATAGCTTTGCGCAATATCAGGGGCTGAACGTTGGGTTGCTTGAATTTTGACCTCTTGCGGATCGTTCATAAAACGCTTCGTGATACGGCGAATCGGTTCCGGCATAGTCGCTGAGAATAATGCCGTTTGGTGATCTTCAGGCAGTTCCGCCATAACCGTTTCCACGTCTTCGAT
>JBGXMX010000153.1:0-29386 GCA_041809245.1 Glaesserella sp. | reverse complement strand
TGATGAAAAAAATTCAAGCCAAATTCATGATAATACAAATATACATCCGACATATCATCTTGATATTTTTGTAAGTAGTTACTCAACATTTAAAATTGGCTTATCTAAACCATATAGATTTGACGAACTAAAAAATTTGTTAGATTCAAAAACAGATTGTAAATTTTTAAATGAACACTAAGAGTATTAATTTCTATTTAGAGGTTGTTTTATAAATGTTGCATAATGTCTTTGTGAACAAAATTTCCGCTTTCTTACCAAACAACCCCGTTTCCAACGACCAAATGGAAGCGGTATTGGGAATGGTGGGCGATGTGCCTTCACGCGTGCGTAAAATGATTTTGCGCTCAAATGCCATTGAACAACGTTATTACGCCATTGATCCTGCCACTCGCCAAGCCACACACAGTAGCACGGAACTTGCCGTGCAAGCGGTGAAAAATTTAGGCATTTCTGCCAATGAATTTACCAGCCTTGCGGTTGGTACTTCTTATCCCGACCAAATTATGCCGGGGCAAGGGGTGATGGTACACGGTTTGCTTGACAATGCACCACCAATGGAAGTGATGTCAATGTCGGGTGTGTGCGTGGCTGGAATGGCGGCGATGAAACACGCTTTCAATGCGGTACGCACAGGCGAACATCAAAGTGCGGTCGCCGTGGCATCGGAATGTGCCTCAGCCATTATGCGTAGCGAAAATTTCAAAAGCGAAGTGGCACAGAAACAGCTTGATAATGCCAAGCCTGAAATCGGTTTTGAAAAAGATTTTTTGCGTTGGATGTTGTCCGATGGAGCAGGGGCGGTGCAACTTTCCAATCAGCCCAATGCAGACGGCATCAGCTTTCAAATTCACTGGATTGAGCTGATTTCTTATGCCAATGAAATGCCGGTTTGTATGTACGCAGGTGGCGAAGTGCAAGACGGCAAATTTGTCAGCTGGAAATCGGTGTCGCAAGCAGAACGGGACGCCAAAAGTTTTATGGCAATCAAGCAAGATGTGAAATTGCTTAACGAAAATATCGTTAAATACACGGTGGAAAAAGCCTTAGCTCGTGCCATTGAAAAATACGGCTTAAAAGCAGACGAAATCGATTACCTACTTCCCCATTATTCTTCGGGTTTCTTCCGTGATAAGCTGTCGGAAGGTTTACGCAATATCCACTTCGATATTCCGCAAGAAAAATGGTTTACCAACCTCACAACCAAAGGCAACACAGGCTCGGCATCCATTTACATTATTTTGGACGAATTTAGCCGTACGTTTGAGCTAAAATCAGGGCAAAAAGTATTGTGCTACATTCCCGAAAGTGGACGGTTTTCGTCTTGTTTTATGTTGTTAGAAGTCGTGAAAAATTAAAGTAGGGTGCGTTTGCCAACGCACCGTTTATACATAAAAGAAAAATTGGTGCGTTAGCAAACGCACCCTACGAGATTATTATGGACATCAATGACATTCCCCAAGACAACAGCAAAATCTTTCGTGGACAGAAAAAAATTATCTACGCCACCCGTAACGGCAACTACGAAAGCGGCACCACATCGGGTTGGGACGATGAAGAATTTGCTACGCAACAAGCGGTGGAAGAACTCAACCAACAAACCGAACAAGCCCTACAAGCGGTCAAAAACGGCGAAAAATCCCCACTTTATTATTTGATGTACAAATACCGTTTTGATGAACAATCCCTCGCCCAAGCCACAGGATTTTGGCAATGGCAGATCAGACGGCATTGCAAGCCCGAAGTTTGGGCAAAATTGTCGGAGAAGAAGTTGGGGAAATATGCTGGGGTGTTTAAGTTGCCTGTAGATTCATTGAATAATATAGAAACTATTAACTTTTTATAAGGAATATTTGTATTCTTAGAGAAAACCATAATTTTGAATTATATCGTTACCAAATAATTCCTATTGAGAGAAAACAATTGGATTTATTTAATATTCCAGAAAAAAGTATTGAGGAATTACTGAAAAATAAAAATGCATATTTTATAGAAGCATTTAATCACCTTTGTAGTAATTCATACTTAGATGAGATTGAAGGAATAAAAAAGATCCTTTTTAAAAGGGTTTATCCTAAAGAAGAATTAAGTAAAGGCGAGGTTTATATTTACTTGATGGCTACACCTAAATCAGTAACAATGGAAACCGATGAGTTTACAACCAAGGAGATAGAAAATTGGCCTAAGGTTTATATTGTAGTTTTGAATAATTCAGATGAACAAATCATTGCTGTAGAAAAAAGAACAACTGCATTTTCTAAAACTCAAAGCGCAGTAAATAAATTAAGAGACAGACTTAATAAAATTTTAGAACTTCATAACCTAAATGTGCATATTAATCCAATTTATGATAAAAAACAGTTTTGGGACTTTATTAAAGGAAAATCCATAAAAAAACTTGAGTTTAATCTTGTTACTCCAAATATGTCTAATATTTCAAGAGTATTGAGTGATGACTTAAAGAATTTAGCCAAAACATCAAATACAGCAAGAACAGATCTAAGGCTTAATGCAGCAGAAAATACTAGTTTGATTATAGAACCAGAGAATGAAACAATTAATGATCTTGTTGAATATAGTAGCCAAGGAGGTGGTAATATTAAGGTTCAATTTAAAGGAGCAAAGAGATTAACAGATATAAATACAGGGGTAACCGTCTTTACTTGTGATTCATTGGATTTAGAAGGGCATCCTGAGCATATAAGTAAAATTATATTAACTGTAGTTAAAGGTGATCTCAATGGAAACTTTTAAAATATTTTGTATGGCATTATTCTTTGGAATACTTATTTATCTATTAGAGTATTTTGTTGGAACTGGTTTTATAAAAAATTTTTTTCAAAATAACTTAATTAGTATTTTAACCACTCTACTTGCCATCAATGTAGCTGTATTATCTATCATTTTAACTAGGATGTCCATTAGAGATCCAAGTATGAGTAATTTTGCAAATTCTAAGGCTGAAATTTGGAAATCAATAAATGAGCAAGTTATTTTAATTGCTGTGGCATTAATATTATCAATTTTTTCTTCAAAAGAAAGTTATGCCACATATCCCGAGCTGATTGAACATACTATAAGTGTTCTTTTTATAACAGTATTTGCTTATGCAATTTATATACTACGAGATACAGCAAAAGCGCTTATTGATATTCATTGATCATAAAGGATAGATATGACAGAAAACCACATCATCATCTACACCACCGAAGACGGCTTATCTCAATTCACCTTGCGTGAATTAGGTTCGCAGCTTTGGTTAAGTCAGCTAGAAATTGCTGAACTTTATCAAACGAGTAAACAAAATATCAGTAAGCACATTAAAGCGATTTTTGACGAAAGTGAATTTGATGAAAATTCAACCGTCAACTTTCAGTTGACAGTTCAAAGTGAAGGTGGTCGTGAGATTAAACGCCAAATTGCTTACTATCCTTTGCCTTTGATTATTGCCATTGGCTACCGTGTACGTTCCACTCGTGGCACACAATTTCGACAATGGGCAACTCGCACTTTGGGCGAATATATCCAGAAAGGCTTTGTGTTAGATGAAGTGCGGTTGAAAAATCCGCCTATTGGTGCCAATCAAGCAGATGATTATTTCGACCTTTTATTAGAGAAAATCCGAGATATTCTGGCAAGTGAACGCCGAATGTATTTGCGAGTGCGTGAAATCTTCACTTTGGCTGCCGACTATCAGCCGTCTTTTAAAGAAACCACGCAATTTTTCCAAAAAATCCAAAATAAATTGCATTTTGCTTGCACAGATAAAACGGCGGCTGAAATTATTTTTCAGCGAGCAAATGCAGAACTTCCCAATATGGGTTTAACAAACTTTCACGGTACTGATGTCATTAAGAAAGATGTTACAGTAGCAAAAAATTACCTTAATGAACAAGAAATTACCGCCTTAAATCGGATTGTTTCAATGTGGCTGGATTTTGCAGAAGATCAGGCAAGCCGTAAAAAACAGTTTTTCTTGAAAGATTGGGAAGAAAGGTTAGACAGTTTTCTTGAATTTAATGAGAGAAATGTGTTGAAAGATCAAGGGGCGATCAGTAAAAAACAAGCAGATGGAAAAGCACTACTTGAATACGATAAATATGCACAAAAACGGCGTTTAGAAAAAGAAAAATTGGGTGAAATTTATATTGAACAACTTTTGAAAATGAAGAAATGAACAACAACTTCCAACACCAACACACCGCCCATTGTGAAAGTGGCGTGATGTCCACCTTGTTGAAATCGCAGGGTGTTGATTTTAACGAAGCGATGGTTTTCGGCTTGGCATCGGCATTGACCTTTGTTTATATTCCGCTGATTAAAGTAAGCGGAATGCCGTTGATTTCTTATCGTATGCAGCCGTGTTCGATTATTAAATCTTTGGCTAAATCGCTTAAAGTGCGGTTAAAAATGCAAAAGTTTCGCTCGGCTGAACAAGGGCAGACGGCACTTGATGAGGCGTTGGCACACAATAAATTGGTGGGCTTGCAAACTTCGGTGTTTTGGTTGCCCTACTTTCCGCCCGAAATGCGATTTCATTTTAATGCGCATAATTTGTTGGTGTATGGCAAGGAAGGCAACGACTATTTGATTAGCGACCCTGTTTTTGAAACGGTGCAACGTTGCTAAAACCGCACGACATAACCGCAACTACAAAAGCGAGATAATTTCTTATTCTCGCTTTTTCATTTAATGAAATAACATTACACTTTTACCCACCCCAGCCGTCCACACCTCCCCAGCCTAAATACACCGCACTCAGTTATTTTTACTCAAACTAAACTTGCTATGCAGGGTTAACAGAGTAATCCTGTCGTCACTTAAGCAAAACAGGAGAGCCTAAAATGACAACCTTCAAAATGAGAACTGAGCAAGAAATGATGTTAGAGTTAGCCTTAGTTGCAGTAAGAGAAGAACCACGTTTTACCATTGACGGATCGCAATATACCTTACCAAACGGACGGGGACAAACCTTTGTGTATAACCTTGCATTCTTAAATATTCGTTTTATTGAAGATGGTCGCAAAGATAGCGTTGTACAATTTACCTCAACCCTTGCCCCATCAGCACCGCCGTTTTATTGTTTATTATCTGAATTAGATTAAATTTAAACGCCCTTTAAACCAACTTTAAAGGGCGTTATTCTTAGAATTTATACACTAAATTATCCTCATATTTCCCTGAATAGCTTGTCAAAGTATTGATTACAATCCGCTTTGCTCCATCGAACGCCTGCCAATTATCTACTTTATCTTCCTGCATATACTCAATAAACCGAATAAACTCCGATTTCGTTGAACTGAAGAAGATATACGGCGGTTTGGTTAGGTTAATAAGCCTTAGAAAGTCAATTAAATCAAAATAAGTCGCCTGTTTGTAACTTTCCTGCTTGGTGCAAAGATAGGGTGGGTCAAGGACAAGCAATACCTTTTCCTTACCTGAAAAGCGTGGCACTAATTGATGAAACGACTCACAAACAATCTCCACGCCATCAAGATAGCCATCCGCATTTGGATAATCACTCTGACGTAAGCAATGCCAGAAGTCTTGAGTATATAACTCTTCAAGGTTCTTCACTTGCTGACCACTAAACAAGAGCCAAGAACATAGAATATGCGGGTCTTTATATCCCTTAAACGCTTCAATAATCCCAATCAGTTGTAATTTTTTCGCTTTATCCAACCGCTTACCTTTGGGGCAATCAGCAAGGGCAACCGCTAATTGTTGGCGTAGTTGATTAATGTCAGGGATATGTCGTAAACGCTCAGTATAGTTGTCAAAATCGTTGTAAATCACCCTTGCTTGAGGCTTGAGTTGTTTGGCGGTATGAGATAACAAACCTGAACCACCAAACACATCTACAATCGTCCAACCTTCGCCGTCTCCACTGATATTATCATTTAAAATTTGACTAAAATGCTTTAAGAACATTCTTTTTTGCCCGATAAAAGGCAATGGGGCTTGTTTAAAAGTTGCCATAGTTTTTACTCCTATGGCGTTCTGGTACTCTAGGTACTCGGACACTCAAGTAAATTAAAATTTATTTATTGCCTTACAGCGTACACATTTGATTTCTAACTGTGTTACTACCACCGCAATCGCTAATAATTTGTCGCAACAGCGACAACGAAATTCTTTTTTCTGCATTGATTGATCGACTTTTAAAAGTTTGCTAATCTGCTTCCGCCCTGTGTCCTAACGGGGTATAGCAGCCGTTCAATGCAACCTCGCTTGCTTGAGCCGATAGGCTTGGTGGCTCTAACACTTTGCCTATCGCTATATTTCTACCTAACGCATCGTACTCTCCTTACTATTTCAGCCAACTGATTCGGGCTAAACCGCCAGCCCTGCTCACTATTAAAAATCGCATTAAAACACCATTCAGAGCAAAAGAACCGCTCTCCACGTTGCTTAAATCCAAGCACTACGCCCAATGCTCCCCAAAGGTCATACTTTTTACCTTTGGTTTGTTCAAAATAGGCTTTAACTTGTGCCTCACTGATGTTTGATAGCTCAACCAAATCCCACTTAGAGCGGTCAGATACATTGATAATTTTGCAACGCACACCACCATCACGAGGGCTTGAGCTATAACACTCAAACCACTCTTCTTGGTGATAATGGTCGTAAATTCGACTTTTCTGTACCGCAATTTCACAATGCGAGTATTGTCCTCTAGTCGCCTTTCTAATCAACCCATCTTCAAGCCGTTCACGCCAGTTTTTTGCGTTGCCTTTGTAAAGTGCAAGGTAGATTTTATTCATTCGCAGCTCCTGCAAATTCCTCATAAGTCTGCGTCCAACCGCTAGAGTAATCATACTCCAACGGATTTTCTACTTGTTCCACCATCGCCTTATGCTTCAAGGCATTAGCGTGATTGCCTGTTTTCGCCTCCATCAACACCTGCCAAATAACCAACAATTTTTCTTTATTGATCATCGCAACGGAATTATCGGCGAACGTCCACGGAATTTCTTGGTCGCCGAATAAATCAAACGTCGCTTTGACTGACAAGATATTGCGTTCGGCGGTGGCATCGGTATCAATCCATTTGTCAATCGCTGGCACATAAACACCGCCGTTGATTTTCTTATCTCGTAAGGCGTTGATGGCGTTGCGGGCTTGTTGGCGTTGTGATTCCAACAAGGCGAGGCGTTTTTCTTCAGAGATAATCCAAGCAGAGCCGTTCCATTCTGCCAAATCGCTGTGAGGCTGAATTGTCGTGCTGTTTTCAGGATAATCACCTAATGCGGTAATCTCTATCGGCTGACGGTCAAGCGTAGAGTAAACCGTCTCGCCTCGGTGGTCAGCAATATACTCCCAGCCATCATTCCCCCGAATCACCGCAAAGCCTTGTTTAGCTACAGGTGGCTGTTCTAGGTAAGCATTTGCCGCTAATCCGCCCCCTTCCGAAATCCATTGTTCTTCGCTGTGGGTGTAAATACCCTCTGAATTGCAAATATTTACTAAAATATAACCGCTTGTAAGGGCAAATCCCTCTGTATCAAATTGTAGTACTTGTTCCATTTTTTAACTCCTTGATTAAGCTGCCAAACAGATGTACTGGAAGGCAATGTTGCGTGGGCGGGTTTCGTTTTGAATATTATCGTTCCAGTCCCAAGCATTTTCTGTCATGGATACACCTTCTGTTGTTAATGCTGAAAACGTGAACCTGCTACCGTCCCAAACAGCCTTACCTGCAGAGTCTGTATTCGTTGGTATATACATACGATTATTGTCCGATGTGTTACCTTTAAGATAATCTGATACTTCAAAAATAGTTGTCCCTACAGGAATATGTTCTCCCCACACAACAAAACTACCACCACTTGTTTTCTGACCATGGAAGTGTTGAAGAATTGCATTTTTTTGAAAGGACAACAACCCACGACCACTATCAACCCCTCGCCCATTATCCCAACCACGAATAAACTCTCCACGCAAATCAGGCAATACGCCCGATGGGTATTTTTGCGCTAAAATCGGGTAAGTGGTTTTGTTAAAGGCTTGTCCGTTAAACGCCAAACAACCACTTGGCACGGCAGCAAGCGGGTAAGGGAACGGAATGCCGATTAACAGATTTTTAAGCGTGGTGAAATCGGTTTGGTTGGCTTTCTTTCCGATTTCGGTTAATAAGGTGTTTTTTAAGTTCCCGTCGCTACCTAATGCCGTGGCAATCTCTGCCAAAGTATCAAGAGTAGCAGGCGCAGAACCTACCAATGCGGCAATAGCTGATTTTACAAATGCAGTGGTCGCAATTGTGGTGTCATTGACTGTTTGTGCTGGCGTTGGGGCTTTAGGCGACCCCGTAAATGTAGGGCTTTCCGTTTTTGCTCGTTTTTCGACTTCTTGTTTGAGGTAAAGTGTACGGTTTGCTAATTGTTTAGCTTGGCGATTATCAACGCCTTCTGCTCCCCCTAGTACTTCATCGTCTTCTTCAAGTTGGTAGATACCAGTTTCCCATTTTGCTGTTTCAATTAAATTTGCCATTATTACTTCTTATTTTTCAATCTAACCATACCACGAGTAAATTGCCCGTTACGCTTAATTTTTCCATTATGGCGATGTGCCGCTTGTTGGTAATCAAGGCTTTCAAGTACACAGCGAGCTGGGGCATATTGCCGTAAAACTTTTTTAATCATTTCAGCCTGATCGAGTGTAATCGGTTTTTTTAAAACAATTCGATAATGAGCCCATTTACTTTTAGAACCGTGGAAATGCAGGGCATTCCGTTTGATTGAACCATCACGTTTTTGTCCTGATAACCGCTCGATTAAATCTACTTCACCAAAGCCTAGTTGCATCATAATTTCTTTGATTGCCCAAGGTGTACCTTTATGTCGATGTAGCTCAACTGCACGTTTAATTAAGTTACGCTTAGCATCTTCACTCTCAGCGAGTAACCAACCATCATATCCCGTCACACTCCACTTTTCGGCAAGCAAATCAAGATATTCAGCTGGAGTTACATCAATCAAATTTGTCATAATCAATGCCAAACTTGGTTCATAAAAACCTAAGCTTAACTCGGTGAGAGTTCGATATTTCTGGTCAACCTCAATAATATTCGGGTAATTCAAACTAGCCATTTTTACGAACCTCACTTGCTTGTAGAGAAATGTTTAAACAGTTTGTCCACTGATGATTATTAACATCCGTCAATACAGGTTGATTTAAATGCACGTTATATACACCAGCCACTTTAAGTGCGTTTTGAATATCTAACGGCACGATATCTAGTCCTAATTTTTGCGTGCGATGAGATAGATAAGTACGAAGTGATTGTTCCGCATTGGCTAATGTTACTTTCTCATTTGCTGTTTCAAGTAAGTCCAGTTCTGCATTGATTTGATAAGTAATTTCCTGTGCAGGTACAACTTGCACGGTATCACAAAGTGGTCTGCGTTTTGGATCAGCAACATATCTCTGAACTTGGCGAATAATGGACTCACTCGGTACGCCATTTCGTGTCAATACCGCAATTTCTACCGTCCCCCCCTTTGGTGTTGAGATAGAAACATCAGCAATAAACTGAGATACTGAGAGTGCGTGATAAGTGTAAGCACCCTCAGTACCACAGGTCGTAAATGCCTCGGGAGCAAGTAAAATACGCTTGCGATAGTTGTCGTCATCTTCAGTATCAATGCCACCGCTTGTGGTATCTATATTACTGACAGTAATTGTTGAGCTAGTATTTAAAGTGGAAATTAATTTAGAAACCCGACCTGCTTCCCAGCCGTTGCCGATGTCCCCCGTAATATTTGCTATAGATTCAACATCAACAAACTGCTCCGTAGAGTGAAGCTGCATTTCATACAATGTACTGAATGATAAAGTATCGGTTGCTTGTACTATCGTACCAGCAGGTATTGTAATTACATCGTGTGAACCTGTTACACTAAAGCGTAACATACAGCGTGCAGCCTGATTTTTGAGTCGAATACAGCCAACTTGCCCACCACACAAATCCAACGCAATCCCTGTTGCTGTTTGCGGAAAGGTTTGACGAAATGCCTCGTTAATCCCTTTACGCACCAACATTTCACGAAAGGCATAAACGTTGATAATCAAGCGTTCAATATGAGCAGGTTGTAATACTTTGCCTGTATCTTGTTCATATTTTGCGATAGTCTCAGCAAGAATCTGCTTAACATCTTCAGGCACAACGGTAATGTCATAACGACTATTTATTTCCATAATCAAACTCCGTTGCATAAATTTGACGTTCAATATCTTCAGCAACGCACCATTTCACATTAAAGAAAAAATGCGGTGCTTCACCACTAATTTGCACTTCTTGTACTACCACTCGTTTTTCCCATTTATCAATCGCCACAAAAATTTCCCGAACCATATTTGGCACGGCAATATCGAAGGGCTGATCAATATATTCAAAATGATTTGAACCAAAATCAGGGCGTAATACATCGCTCCCTTTACGAGTAGAAAGGATGTTAATAATGCACTGGTGTAAATCATCTTCCCCCTGAATGCTCTCAACGCCTTCAGGGGCAATTTGCCAATGTGTATGTTGAAGTGTATGTGTATTCATAGCCGTGAGTGTAACGGCTATGACGAAGATGGGCTTTTAAACTACTTTAAAGATTGACTAGGCTTTAGGGGTACCTGATGTTTTATTACCACTTTCCACCCCAGTATGCACGTGAGAACCGAGCGAAACAGTGCCTTGTTTTACACTTGGTGCAGAAACTTCGGTCGCAGAGGTAATTGCACCTGTGGCGTGTAAACTGCCATTAACAACCGTATCACCGTTGATTTCAGTCGGGGCATTCACCACTGCCTGAGCTGCGGTGACGGTGACTGTACCGCTGGTTTTAACAACCACATCTCCTGTTTTACGATTGTGCGAAATTTCCGTGCCATTTTTGAATTTATGTAACCAGATTTCACTATCTGTAACAGGTGTTGGATCTTCACTATTATAAATCGTCCCAAGAACATACCCACCTTCGCCCCTTGCATCTAAAATCATCGCTACCAATTCACCCACGTCGGGCAATCCGTAAAACTGATTACCGCCTGCATTGATGGTAAAAAATGGCAACCACGCTGTTTCAAAATCTTCCAACGTTGGAATTTTGACTTTGACACGGTGATTTTTCGGATCGACTTGACTCACAAAACCTTCTTGATAGGTTGCCCCAAAGTTATGGGTAACGACAGCTTTCTTCATTTGCAAAATTCCTGTTAAATCAGACCGCTTGCGGTCGGTAAATCTTCAATAAATTCCAACATTCGAACATCAAGATCGGTTACATAGCCCTGACTTTTGGTGTAGCTATGACGAGCGGATTTAATTAAGTATTTTCCACTAAACATGCCAAAGCCTGTCAATAACACTGTATTACCTGCGACTAACTTAGGATTGCCAATCACCTGAATATTACCTGCTTGTTGGTCATCATTCTGTTCCGCAAGAGCCGCATCTGCACGAGCTTTTATCTGCTCTTGGCTTTCGCCACGAGTCACAATTTTCAAGGTATCTGCATTACTGGCTTTAGATTGCTTTTTCGTGGGGCGTTTAGGCTTACTGCTTTTTTCGGATTTCACCGTTTTTTTACTATCTGCATTCAATCCCACCGCTTCAACCTTTTGCACCGCATCTTTAATACGATCTCGAAGCCGTAGCGACAGTACTTGCGAAAAATCCAAGACTGTCACAGGTGGACGATTTTCAAGGCTCTCCATTGTGGTGAATACTAAGGTTTTACCCATAATCTTAAAACTGTGATGGTATTCGTGGGCAAGGCGAGTTAAAAACTCGACATCTCGTTCTTGATACTGCGTAACCCGTTTTATTGGGATATTGGCGACTGTTCCCGTAACATTGAGTTTCAAATTTTTTGCTACTTTTCGCACAATGTCCGCAAGGGTGGTATTCTCATAGGCTCTTGGCTTTAATGTACGGTTAGATTTACTAATCCCTGTCGCCAAGGCTCGTAGAGTCACCACCGAACCACTGCCTTTGACTTTTGACCAATCAATTTCGTCTAACTCGAACGAGCCTAAATTGACTAACGACTCGCCCAAATACCCTAAATGCAGTTTCAGTTCATCGCCTTGGGTCGGAAACCAAGAGCCAATCCATTTCTGCTCAATATCTTCAAAGGTGACTTGTAGCTCATCAGATTGGTCACTTAAATAGTCCGTATAAGTTAGACTAATCAAATGGGGCTTGATGTTATGTGTAATGACCGTTTTACCGTAAAACAGCTCAAAAGTGGGCGTTTGTACTTGCATTGCTTACTCCTGCATCCAAGGTGGAAGATCTGCCTGCGACGTGGCTTTGACCGCAATCACAGGCACAAACAATGTCTGTCCCATCGGTAATACTTCACAAAACGGAATATGGGGATTTGCATCGATTAAACGGCTTATTTCACCCACGTCGCCGTAATAGCGATAAGCAAGCAAATCCCAACGTTCGCCTGCCTTAATTTGATGTTCAATTACGCTACTCATCAACATTCTCCTTCGGCTGTGGCGTATCACTGCGTAAAGCAATCCAAGCGGTTAGATGTGCCGCAGGTTTTGCTATTGATTGAGCAATTTCATCAGCTTCATCAATCGCCTTCACACCCAGATCAAACCACGCCCCCAAATTATTCTGCCCCAAACCACGACTAAATTCAGTTTGAGCAGTACGCAAGGTTTCACTCAGTTCAGCCAAGCCATTTAAAAACGGCATAGCCCCTGTTATCCCTTGTGTAAGTATGCCAAAGCTATGACCAAGCCCCACCATCTCAGCCAAACCTTGAGTAGATGCACCTAAGCTCCCCAATAAAGTAGGCAGTTGTGATAAGGCTTCTAAAGGGTTATGGGCTAAAGCACGCACAACGGCTACTGTATTGCGGACATCATCAATCGTCTGCCGTGCTTGGCGATACACTTGCACCCCCTTATTGACTAGCTGAGCCGTTTTACTGACAAATTGGGTCAGATCTTTCGGCAAAATAGATGCAAGGGGAGATAATCCACCAATCGACAACGCAGAACCCAACAAGCCCTGACTGGTATTGCCAACAAATTCACGCAAGCTGACCGACACTTCACGGGCAAGGGCGTTGCCTTTGGAATCACTAAATAGAACAGAGCTACTCAAATCTGTAATCACAAAATGCCCTTTGAACCGTGAAAAACCTAATACAAGGGCAAGGGCTTCCTGTTTCTCTTTGGCAGTAACTAACGCTTGATAGCGTTGCTCCACTGGGGCAAGTTGATGATGTAACTTCAGTTGTAAGGTAATATCGGTAAGATTATCGCCCATTGCCTGAAGTTTCGGCTTACCCGATAACACAGCGTGTTCTGCAAAGGTTGCCGAACGACGCTCATCAAAGGCTGATGGGGCATTTAATAAATCAAAGGCAATATTGCCGAGTAATGCGTAATTTGCCATTAGTAAGCTCTCCGTCCGAATTGGTCGTTTACTCGATTAAGCAGTTGCTCCAAGCCGTATAACATTGCAGGATCATTTAACGCTTGCAATAACTGTTCTTTTAAATCAGGGGCAGGGGCTGAACCAGTAATTGTGATATTAGGGCTAAAATGCACCGTAATCCCTTGATTATGGGTTGTTTCAGTATTGGCTACTTCATTTCTATTTAAGGGTTGATAATCTGCAAATAAACCACCGTCTTTTGCTTGGGGATTAAAAGACGGCGTGCGTAAATCTGTAGGTTGATTTAAGCCCAATAGATTGCCGACCATATTCGCCCCGAATTGAATATCGTCCCATAAACTGCCAAAGAAGCCTTTTTCTTTGCTTAAAGTTGGTTTAAACATCGTTTCAACCGTATTTAAAACAGGCTCAAATGTCACCGCATTGGAAAGATGTTGGCTGGCTTCAGTCGCAAGGGGTTGAGCCTTATCCATACCAATCACTAAGCCTTCCACTACATTGACACCGTAGCCTTTAAATACACGGCTAGGGGAATGAATCCCTAATTGTTCGGCAAACCAACCTTTAATGCCACTACCTAATTCACTGACTTTTTCTTTGGCTAAGTTCCACGCATTGCTGATACCACCAACAAGCCCGTCAATGATATTTTTACCAAAATTGCTAAACTGCATCGGTAAATCAATGCTAAACCAAGACAACACTGTTGAGAATGCGGTCTGAAAGAGTGCCAATGGATTAAAATTCAGGATTGTCTGACCTATTGTGCTAATAAATTGGGTTACTGAAGTTGATAATGTTGTCCATAAATTACTAAAGAATGTAGTCACTGACCCCCAAGCGGTTGAGATCAAATTGGCGACGGTTGAAATAGCGTTACCAATAAATAACCCCACGGCTTCCCCAACACTTCTTGCCCCACCTTCCGCAGCTTGTTCAAGTGAAAATAAGCTACGGAAAAAGTCTAAAACAGGCGAAACAATCGAACTTAAACCATTCCAAATAGATGAAAAAGCCGAACCTATACTTTCAATCGTCGGTTTTAAAGGGGCTAGACCTTGCGATACACCATCAATAAAACCACTAAAGAAGGCTTTAAGGGGTTGCCAAAATTTATAGATAACTAAGCCACCTACGGCGATTGCAGAAATCGCTGCTCCCATAGGACTAAAGAGCATTGCTCTACCTGTTGAAACCACTGTTCTTGCTAAAGATTTATAGCTACCTTCTGCCAATATCGTTGCATATTTCGAGCGTTGTAATGCAATAGTATTTGCCAACCAATTTGCTGAAAACTTATTGATGACGATCCCGATCTCATTGGCTGTATTTTTTAATCCTAACCAACCAAAACGAACACCTAAAGAGACTATCCTTGCCGTAGCCAATGCAGTACCCACGCCCATAATACTTTTAGTTAGTTCAGGATTAGCCGAAGCCCAATCTGTAATACTTGAAACCACAGGTCGAATATTGTTGATGGTTTCATTGATTGCAGGAAGTAAGACACTCCCCAAACTAATACCTAGTTCAGAAGCATTATTTTTGAGTAACTTAAGATTATTTGCAGTCGTCGCTGAACG
This sequence comes from Glaesserella sp., assembly GCA_041809245.1. Lineage (GTDB taxonomy): Bacteria > Pseudomonadota > Gammaproteobacteria > Enterobacterales > Pasteurellaceae > Glaesserella. Next base: position 14,383 of record JBGXMX010000153.1, on the reverse strand, counting down.
TGTAGCAAACTCTTTTTGCATTGAACCAAGATATTTGGGGCTACCTTTTTCATCGGTTTCTTGCAATGTTTTGAGACTTTTTTCTAAGACATCAACACTACCTGCTAGAACAGAAACATCATCAGCATATTCCAATCCAAAGAGATCGACTAAAATGCCCATTCGTTTTTCTTTCGGTAGTTTTTCTAAACGCTTGAGAAAATCGGTTAAAGCACCTTGCCCATCTCTAGTAATACTTGTTTTTAATTCTTTTGCTGAAATGCCGACTTGTTGTAATGCAGCTTGGAATTTTTTACCACCTTTATCTGCAGTCATTAATTTTGTCAGCATTCCATTAATGGCTGTCCCTGCGACTTCAGGTGCTTTACCCAAAGATATAAATGAATTGGATAAGGCTGCAGCTGCATTTTCCGTTAGTCCAAACGCTTTTGCCACACCACCTACACGCCCAAGCGTGTTTACAATATCAGATGCTTTCGCTGGGCTTGAGTTAGACAGCTCGTTAATCGCATCGCCCAAATTCCCAATTTTACTAATCGGGATTTTGTACACGTTAGCCAGTTTTGCCATTGCGTCGCCTGACTCATCAGCTGACATATCGAATGCCACGGACATCTTAGCAATAGTCGTGGTAAATTCTTTTAAATCCTGCTCTGCAATACCAAGTTGTCCACCTGCTGCAGTAATTTGTGCTAATTCTGTTGCAGTCATTGGTAAAATACGAGTAAGTTCAAGCAAATCTTTTGAAAGATGCTTAAATCCATCAGGGCTTTTGAAATCAACTACCTTTTTGACATCAGCCATCGCTGACTCAAAATCAATCGCCATTTTAATTGGAGCGACTGCTGTCATTGCCATACCAAAAGTCCCAACGACTTTACCTTTTAGATCTTCTTTCTCTTTAGCGAGTAGCTCACGCTTAGCAATTCCTGCATTTAAAGCAAGTTGTTTAGCTTTTAGTTTATCTATACTATTCCCGAGTTTGTCATATTTACGAGTTAAATCCCCAACAATAAGATCGGACTTTCCCATATATTTTTGAATTGTATTGCCAAGTTCTAAATGTTCCAGCTCTAACTTATTTGTTAGTGTTGTCAGTCCCTGAATAGATTTTCCAAGGGATTGAAATGCCCCGACTGCACCGCCAATAGCAGCACCGACTTTAATAGCTATTGCAAATTCTGTTGCCATAGATTATCCTTTGAACAATGATTAAGGAGAAAAATATGATCGTTTCACTCTTAAGTGTTATCTTCAGCTTGATTGGGTTCGCTATTTTTGCCTATGTAGGTGTTGCTTTTTCCCCTTGGCTTTGGGGGGGCTTATTTGTATGGCTCGCCTACCGAATGATTAAATGGGATAAGCATAGACGGCAACGAAAATTACAACCCAACTATCAAAATGGAGGCAAAATGCCATTAGGCGTGATAGAAGATAAGACTGAAAGCCATCTCTCTTTTCAACCTAAACATTAAACAGAAAGCCGCTATAAAGCGGCTTTTGTATATCTAGCTTTGACCTGTCTATCTGCTTGGTTATACCATTTTTGAATCTCATCCAACGTAAACTCGTCTAGTTCACTCGGTTGCCAACCATACCACCAAGCTAAATCTGCCAATACCGCATCAAGTTGCTCTAAGCTGACTTTCCCTTTTGCATTTCTTTTAATGCATTTTGAACCTGTTGATAATCCGCAATATCTAACTCACCAATATCGTCCATTACCAAGCCTGTTAGAATGGAAATTAAATAAAATTCTTGGTCTGCATCATTTTTTTGACTTTGTGCATTGCGTAAATCTTTCGCTTTTGCACGACGCATTTTCAGTTCAGTAATATCGTTACCATGTCCATCTTTAATGGGATAATCCAGCTTAATTGTGCGGAAAATCAGTAGATCATTTAACTTTTCAGACATAAAAAACTCCTTAGTAGGTTATTGTTTAACTTCACTAAGGAGTTTATTGAAAGGGCGTTTAAACTGCTTTTAAACTACTTTAAAGATTACTGCCCAACATTCTTACGATATTGCGACAACACATCTTCACTTGCTACACGGTATTCATTGGTGAAAGCGTTGTAATACAGCACTTCTTTACCATCAATGGTTGCCTTAATACTATGTGCTTTATAAGTCATCGCATATTCTGCCGCTTCATTTTGTTTGTATTCGCCGTTGCCAACTTTACTGAAACTGCCGTTAATGATGACGACTAACGGTACTTCCGCCGCTCGACCTGTGGCATTGAATACTCGTACATTGCCACGCACCATCAGCTGTGCAGTTTTGAACGGATTCAGGGCGATAGCCATTGCTTCAGGATAGTAGCCGTCCCAGACAATTTCACCTTCAAGAGCTTCCACCCCTGACGGTAAATTGATTGTGCCAACTAAGCCTAAATTTTTATGCTCAATCATCACAGGGTTAAACTCTGGTAATTTAACGCTTTTGGCTTTACCGATAAAACTCACGCCATTGAGATAGACGTTGGCATTATCAACTTGATGAATAATTGCACTCATTAATTACCTCCACGACTGGTTAAATTAATTAAGAACTCACGAGTGACTTCGGACGTATTCGTGATGCGTTCCGCTGGGATTTTTGGTGTGAACTTATATTTAATCGGCACGTTGCCTTTACTAAAGGCATCAACCAAATCCGCATCAGGATCAAGCCATACTTCAAAACCAACAATAGAACGTAATGTACCCATATAGGTTTCAATCGTACCTAACAATGAATCTAGCAAGGCATCATCAATCGGCAAGTCAATAAATTGCAACTCTACACGACGAAGAGATTCATCAATTAAGTCTGCAGTACGTTGTACCACTTCAAAATTGACAATATGGGTTTCCGTTGGATAATTAGCTAGGCGGTTACCCCACAAGCGGAAGCCTGTGCCATAGCTGTTAAATACCGTCGTAATTCCCACCGCATTCAAGCGGTTAGTTTCTGATTGAATATCATCAACACGAGCGGTCAGCGGAATTTCCACCCCAATTACGCCTTTTAATTGACGGTTAGATGTTGAGAACCAATAGCCGAAATCAACGTCAGTTCGCATACGCAAACCTGCAGCGTGAATCGCAAGGCTTTCAAGGGTATTACGCTCACCCACAACGTGTGGGAAGAATAAATGTGTACGGTCACTTGAAGTCTTGAAGTTAATTTGCCCTTCCGTGCCACGTCCTGACAAGGCTTTTGCAAGGGTTGTGCCTTGTGGAGCTTGGATATAAGCAATCGCATTGAGTTGGCTTGCTAGGGTTTCTAGTGCCGTTGCCATTGTTGCTTGAGTGTCGTAGTGTGGGCAGAGTAAAATCTTGGCATCACTACCAAACAAGTTAAAACCAGCACGCAACATTTCAAAGCCTGTACGTTTGCCCGTACCTGTATCAATCGCACCTTTAATATCCGCTTCCGTGACTTTGGTTGGGTCTGCATAGGTATAAGTCGCAGTCACATTTTCTAACATACGATGAAACTTGATTTCACCTGTCAATAAATCAGCGGTGTAATCTTGCCCACTTGTCAGCGAGCCTGAACTATGGCTAAGACTTAATTCAATCACCCCAGCGTATGCTAAGGTTGCGGTTAGGCGGTCTTTATCTAAGGTTAAATTTTCACTTGAAACCGTCGTACGGTGTTTGGCTGGGTCTAACACATTGACCACATAAACTTGCCCTGCTTGATAACGGCTAATAATATCTAAGGCATCTGGCAAGGTATAGCCACGATCTAACACATTGCCGAATTGTGCAAAATCCTTTTTGGTCATACACAATTTCAGCTCATTCACTGCACCAACAGGGGCAGTGCCGACGATACCGATAATAGCACCATCGACGGTATGAACAGGTACAGAACCGCCTTTAACTCGTTTGGTTTCTGTACCGTGATGGAATTGAGACATAATATTCTCCTATGATTTGGGTTTTAAACGGACATCAAGGGGCTGATGTTCTTGTCTAGCAATCAACGTGGTAAATTTCGGCTCTAAATCGACCGCTTGTAGCCGTTGAATTTGCAACGTTTCTGTGGCTAAAACCAGCTGGTAAATCCACACACCGCTATCTTGTTCATCAAACTGTTCTTCAACTAGCCAGCTTGGTGTACAGTCCATCGGTTGAAAGCCAACTACGGAAAGTCGTAACTCATCTAAAAACTGCAAAGCACCAAAGTCGTTATGCAAGTTGCGACTTAACACCGTAAAGACAATATGTACTTTGCGAGTTTGCGTAATCACCGACGTAGATCGTGGCTCGCTAAATTTTGACCCTGCATAACTAATCAAGACCGCACCATTTGGGTGCGACAGAAAATAATGGCTAGGGTCATCAGGCATTAGCTGAATATCCCAATCGGGGAACTGCGTTTTCAAGCGAGTTTCAAACTCGGTCAAAATCGGCAAGGTGGCAGACATTAGTACCCCCCTGTATCTATTTGCTGTTTGGCTCGCACCGCATATTCACCTACATCAGGCAATAAATCGCCTGTTTCACTCACATCTTCTGCATTGGCTAAACCAAGATGTAACGTACCTTTAGCAATAGCATCTAGCTCTTTAATCACCTGAGCGTAGGTGTCCTTCACCGTTTCAGGCATTTTCATTTCTGCACGGCGAGCGTAAAGCCAGTGGCGAGCAAGGTACAAGGCGTGCGAGTTAATCATTGTTGGCACTTGAGTAAGGGGTAAGGCATAACGGCTACGCAGAGATGTATCAATGCGTTCACAGGCCGTTTGAATTGCCTGTTCCACCACAGCCATATTCACTTCCGTCGCTCTATGGTCGTCATTACTGAGCTGAACTAAGATCTGCTTACTAAAAGAGCCAATTAACTCGTCAGCGGTGATGTACATTGCTAAGCCTCTTTCGTTTTAGCTGATTTTGGCTTTTCTGCTTTACAAGCGGTCAGCTCTGCAGAAAGCGTTGCAATTTCGCTCTCTTTCTCAGCTAATTGAGCTTCGAGTTCTTTGATACGGGCTTCAGCTTCTTCTGCTCGTAAACCATTTTCACTGGCTAAGGCTTCCGCTTTGGTATGGGCTTCTTGAGCCTCGGCTAAAGCGGTTTGCAATGCTTGTTTTTCAGCTTGAGCTTCTTCGGCAAGAGATTTTGCTTTAGCTTCAGCTTCTGCTTGAGCCTCTTGACGAGCTTTAATCGCTTCGTCTTTCGGCTGTAAATAAAGAGAGTTTTGATGATACTCTTGCTCGGTGACTTCAATTTCATCCCCGATTTGATAATGTTTACCGTTATGGATAATGGCTGATCCAACTACAATAGCGACAATCATTTGACGTTCTCTCATATCGTTTCCTTTTCAGTATGTGTAACAATGTTTCATTTCCCCCTTTGAAAAAAAGGGGGGATAAGGGGGCTAGACTGCTGATTTAATTAAGAAGCCTGAACTTGGCATTAAAACGTGTTCTTTGTGAATATCAGTACAACGAACGTTATAGACTTTGCCTCCAACTTCGTCATATTTATCTACCACAAGTGAACCTTGACGGCGGAAGGTATAACCAAATGAAGGCTGATACATTGCGTGAGATCCATCTGCACGAGCTTTCGGCACATACGCCATCACAATATCATTTGCCCAAATGGATGTCGGCTCGGCATCGAGTGTGGCACGGTAAGTAGCACGACCTACACTGACCTCCAACTCTTGACCTTCATCTTTCAACATTTCCGCAAAAAGTTCTGGCGTTAATCGCTGAATACCACGACGTTTCAAAATTTCAACAATTTTGTCGTGTTTGCGTAGTACAGCCCAAACATTAGAAGGGATCACAATTTGGTTTACTGCAACACCCGCTTGTTTACGCACTTTTTCAAACGCATCATCAAACACACCGAAAATATCAGATGCTTTATCGCTGAATTGGCTTGTGCCAGATAACACGATTTTGTTGTTTGAACCATAAATAGATTCATTACTTACTAAGGCGTGGACACGCTTTTCGTGGTTTAACATCATTTTTTCACGCACCACAGAAATCGCATATTGCTCATAAGCGAAGTCAGCTTCTTTGCCCTCACGATAGTCAATCGGGTGAGCAAGGTCGTGTTCGACTAACTCAATGGTTTTTTGAGTTACTTTGACTGGGGTAATTTTGTTACTTGCTGCGTGTAATTCACGTTCATCTTCTTCCGCAACAAAAGCTTCATTACCAAATTGTGGCAAACGAGCTCCTTCCTTTGGTACTTCTGCAACAGGCAATAATTTATCGCCGACAAAGGCGGCATTTTTGTAGCCCAACGCAAATTGGGTTAAGACAGGATCTGTCAAGCGAGTATGTACTTTCTGTCCACTCATTTTGTTTTCCTCTTGGTTATTTAATTCTGCTCACTACAGCACTGCATTGATTGCGGTGGCGTAATCCACCTTGTGCTGATTCATATACGCACGGGCTTTACGATCTAACTCAACACGAGCAGGGTCGTCCGTTTCAGCATAATTCACTACATTAGGCTCGGTTTCTGCGGCTTTATCTTTCGTCGCCACTTCACCAAACTGCACCACTTGCGGTTGGGTTTCTAAGAACTTTTTGGTTAAGCTGTGAATAGAGTCCCCTTCATTAAAGTTCACAACTTGACCGCTTGCCATCGTTGCCGAACAGTTAAGCAAGGCAAGAGCAGCGTCTTTTGCAACAGGGGCAAGTTTGCCTTGAGTGATTAAGTTTTCACAAAAGGACACATTGTCCGCCTTGGTTGCTTCCAGTTTTTCGGCAACTTTCTCTGCTTCAGCTTGGGCTTTTTCGGCTTTTAGCTGGGCATTTTCGGCTTGCATTGCTGCAATTTCTTCGGATGTCATTGACATTTGACGTTCTCCTTCAGGTTTCTTGGGTTCATTAAAAATAGGGTTAGTCTCAGGGACTTCATAAATGCGTTTCATATCTTCACGCACGGCATCTTCTTGAATGCTGGATACCAAATAATCAGGCAAGGCTTTATCTGCTTCGTCCTGACCGTGCTTGCCAATAATCCAATCACGTAAACGTCGCCATAGAGATGCTTCCGTCCAGTCTGAAAAATCCACTACACCTTCTTCGCCTTCGGCAAAAACAGGGTTACGAAGTCCTTTTACTGCAGGTGGCATCGCCCCTAAAAAACCAACGTGGCGTAAATAGAGCGAGCCTTGTTTAGGATTATTCGGACTGTTGGCGAGATAGAATGAAGCAGACACTTTTTTAAACCGCCCCTTATCCACCATCTCGGCAAATTCAGGGTCAATTTGGTCAAGTTCCGCTTTGAGAATATCGCCTTCCAGTTCTAGACGTTTTACCCACGCATACGCAGGGTGGTTATGTTCAGGGTGACCAATCACCGCAGGGGCTTCGTGAAATTCCACGTTATAGCTTTCTACGGCTTGTTTTAGGTCGGCAACAGTGAGTGTGACTTCTGTGCCATTGGCATCTTTACGAGTGCCAGCTTTGAAAATTTCGATTAGGTTCATAATGCCTCCGTTTCGATAAGCATTATGAAAAAAGAGAGTGTTTTCGGCTTTTAAACTAGTTTAAGGAATGCAAAAATAAAATAGACAAGTAAGAGAAGTGTAATATGCGATTTAAGGCGTTTACAGGTGTTTATAAACGCCTTGAATTTGTATCGAGCTATCATTTATTGAAAAAAGAATAAAACGCTAAATCGGGCGTTTTAGGCGTTATTTTTGAAATTTAGCTATGACCAATCACATTTCGTAAAAAATGTTCAGTTTTCGCCAGCAAGTAGCCTTCATTTTTCTTACTTACGCCAAGCCAAGGGCGAGCAGGGATACCTGAACCTTTGCCACTGGCTTTATTACTGCCAAAGTGATGTAAGCGAGCATACTTGCGATCACTTCCAAAGGTTACGCCTTCATTCGTCGCTTGAAAGCGGAGTAAATTTTTCAAATAGCCATCGTGAATTAAAATTTTATCGGCATTCTTCCGTTTTTTAGCCTGATATTTTGCCGATAATGGTGTCCACTTTTCTCCATCAGGTGAAGCCTGTTCTTTCTCAAAACGGTCTTTGTGAATTGAACGTAACGTTTCACCTAATACCCCAAAGAGCTTTTTACCCTGTTGCAAGTTTTGTGCTGTACGGTGTAAGCCTCTGAGAGCTTGGTCAGCATCGAGTTTAATATGGATCATTTTAATCCTTCCAAGTTATTGCTTTTACACCCCACATTTGAGCTGATTGAGCTTCTGTAATCGCTAAACTGTATAAACGTTTTGCTTCAGCACTTTCAGACTGAGTGCGTAACGTATTTAATTGATCAATCGCATTTGCAAAAATAGCCTTGCACTTATCTATCTCCGAATTAGCACTTGGATTAAATGATAAGCCGACAGCTTTTTGACCATAAGTTAATTGTTCCATTTTAGTTTCCTCTTGGTTGATTAAAAAATAGTTTAGGCGTATAGTTGAACTATCCAACACGGTGGGGGTTTCCTACTGGAAAGGTTGCGGTTCCGCCCGTATTATCCTGTTCGAATCAGGCAAACCACCGTGTTAGTCCAAACTTCCCCACAGTAACTCATACGAATGTTTTAAATTTCCCCATTCTTTAGTTTCTTCAATTCGGCTTGCGGTGCGTACCATATTCAGTTTCACTCGTTCTTTTTGCTGAGTAACTTGATTTTTGACTTTGACTTCGTAATCCATTTTAACTGCCACCTTGCCTTGCTCCGTCTTATAAATAAACAGCAAAGTAGGTTGCTTTTGGCTTTGTTCAAATAAAATAGCAGTCGGACTACGCAACTTTTCAGGTAACTGTTGCCAAAACTCAAGCGGTAGGTTTATCCCTTTACCTTGCTTCACATCACGCAAGGCGTGCAGAATATCGTCATCACGTACTGCAATCACTGCGGTCTGTGGAGCAAGCTCCATCGTTTCTAGTTTTTTCACTACATCACGGGGAATAACGCCAACATATTTCATCTGCCCACGAGCCATTTTATCTGCGACAACCGTATCCACCATCTCTTTCATTGAACGGTTTAATAAGGCTAACGCAGGGGCATAATTCAAGACATTACTTACCGCAGAACTGGCAAACTGCGGTGGAGCCTCAACCAGTTTCTGCATTAAAATTTCATCGACCTTATTCACAGGCACAAGGCGTTTTGGGTGTTCAAAACTTGGATCGACACCTTTCGGCACTCGCACAATTCTCGGACTGCCTGAACGCTGTCCGATCACCTTTTCTTCCCACTCAATTTCAGGGGCTTGTTGTACGGTTTTATTTTGATATTTGAGATCGACATCATCTAAAGCACGCACAGTGCAATGGCAACCGTATGCACGGGTTGGATAATGATAGTCCCACCACGGATCATCTGCTCGTAATACTAAGCCGTCCCACGCAACGTGTTGCGGTCTTGGGTGAGCTGAGTCATTATGCTCATATTCCCAATAAGGCATTACATCAGCAAGTTCACGCTGTTGCATATAACGCCCGTGGTTATAGCTGGCGTAAAGATTAGTGTCATAAATAATACGGCTACGCCAATTTCGCCCACCGTTATATTCCCAGCTATGTTTGTCGGCAATAGCATCGAATACCTTACGAAACTCTTCTAATGTGCCACCACGCTCAATTACATCATCTATCGCACGACGAAAGTCACCGACGATTTCTTGTGTATGAGCTCCTGCAACCACAAAAGCATAGTCGTGGGCTTCGCCGTAAATATCAAGGTAGGTTGCAGTTGGGATATTTACTTTCTTACGGAAGTATTCAATTTGCTCACTAAATGGCAAGGGTTGTGCAACAATGCTCATCGCTTGGCTTCCTGTTTCACTTCATAGCGACCACGCAATGTCGCCGTGGTTAGTCCTTCGGCAAACAGTTGTGCATATTCACTAAAATCTAACTGGGGCAAAATATCATCTAAAATTTGTTGAGCTTCTTCTAAGCTCTCGGCGGTATCAAGTCTTGCTCTAACTTGAGCAATATTAGCGTTTAATGAATGCTGAGAAAGTTCACCCATTTGGCTGACAATCCGATCCATTTCTGTTTCGTGATGGTGATGTTCTGCAAAATTTACCGTCGAACTCACCGCTTGTAGCTCAATATCACCATCTTCAAAGCCATATTCACGCATAAAGTATTGCTTCGTAAACCGCACACCCATTCGGTGTAGCTTCTCATCACGCTCAATTTGCTCGGTATTTATGCTTTCTTGCTCAAAAAACTCAAATGTAGGCAACTGCTCGACATTGAAGTTATAGTGACAAATCCATTGCAACAACTGATTGAAGGTTGCTTCAATCATCGCTTGGTCGTCCGCACGGATACTCTCTAACACTTCAAGCCCTGCGGTAGCCGATGCACGATTACTTTCTTGCTCTGTCGTTTGGTTTTGCCCCAATAACGCAATATTGATTTCACCTTTACAGAACGCTAAGAACTTCTCGTAACTGTCGCTAGAAGCCCCTTTACCTGCGGACTCCACAATTTCCACACTGGCATCATCAGGGATAACTGCAATGGCTGTCCCTATCATTGCTTCTAGGCTATCAGCCAAACGATCTTTTTCAGGCTCTGATGTCGTGCGAGGGTGTTTACCGATAAGCCACGGCGAACCGTATTTTTCGGTAAACTCTAACCAATATTTAAAACCGCCTTTCTTAAAGGTTGCCGCCCAAAAGCACAGCGATAAATCGCCTAAGCCGTATGGGTTGTCTTGGGTCGCTTCTTGCGTAGTTAAAAGGAATTTATGCTCAGGCAGTAACTCCCCATCAATCCAATGCTCCTTGGTACGAAAGCGAAGCTGATTGTCTTCATCAAACACAAACCATTCGGGCTTTTTACCGATAATTTCAGCTGGCACAATCAAACCATCACGCTCCGCCCAAATCACTTCAGAAACTTGATAACCAAACAGCGAAGCGTTTAGCATTTCGGTGATGATGTTATTTAATGGCAAGCGGTTAAATACTTGATAAAGTTGCTCATCAACTTTTTCATTATTCGTGGTCGTAATTCGCCACTCTAAGCCTTTAATTGCCGCCTTTCTGCGACGGACACCTGAACGAACTTGCCCATCTGATAGTAATTCACGATAAACAGCAATGTCTTTCCCCATTTTTTTGAGAATAGGATCAGGGTTCGGCAGATGATACCCCATTGCCCAATGGTCAAAACTTCTTGCACGAGTGGCAATTTCGCTGATTAAATCTTTTTTATTTTTCATATCCTAATAACCTTCAGAAAGTTGCTGGCTACGACGTGGTTTGCGTGCTAGTGGTGCAACAGGTTGCTTCACATCAGATGCCGCATACAATGCTAAGAAACAAGCCCAAGTTCTATCTGCGTGACCTTGACTATCTCGTTCTGCAACAAAGCGTGGCTGACCATTTGCTCCAGTTACCTTTTTGAGCTTATGCAAATCTTCTCGTAATGCTTTATCTCCCTGTGGAATGCGTAGTCGTTTATCTTCAAATACTTCTTTGCCAAGGGTAGCAAGCATCATTTTATTCGTTTGGGTGAAAATAACCCCTTCAACTCGGTATTCACCGAAACGGCGTTTAGCATCTTCTACGGGTTTCTCCCCTAAGCCTGTTTGGTCAATACAACAACGCAATACACGGTATTCTGCAAATACTCGGTCAAGCTCAGCATCTTGTTTTGAAAAACTCGCTCGTTTTAAAGCGGTGATTTCTCTTGTCCAGAATACATCACCTACTAGTTCCATAACCCAAATAATAAATAGGTCATTTCGCACCCCAATATCAACGCCGACAAAACACGGGTTACCTGTATAGTGGAACGGTATTCCTGCGTGTGAATGCTCAACACCATCAATCAAATCATAAGAAAGCCAACTACTTGCTTCATCTAACCATTTCAACTCAAACTCTTGAGCCCACGCATCTTCATCATTTAAGCCCACTCTTAACTGTTCTACATTGCGTGGTAAGCCATCTGCAACAGCCTGATAAATATCAACCGAGTGGCGTGACCATTCACTATTATTTAAGTCAGTCATCAACTCGTAGAACTTGTTACCTTTACCATTTGGGGTAGAAACAACTCTCAATTTCCAACCAGCAGAAATTACAGGGAATAGGGCTTTCCAAATTTCACGGCTATCTTGGTGGAATGCAAACTCATCTAAGAACACATTTGCTGAGAAACCACGAGCCGTGTCAGGATTGGCTGGTAATGCAGTGATTTTTGAACCGTTAGGGAAGATCACTTCTAAGGCATTAATCGTAGTGTCTTCTTTAAAAGGCACTTCTAATACTTCGCAAACAATCCCCATTGCTTCAAGATGGCGTTTTACCCCTTCATTCATCGCTTCTTTCGCTTGGCGTTCTCCACGAGAAAGGATCACCCAGCGAGTACGTTCGCCGTTGGCTTCTGCTTCTAAGCAATCCAGTACAATTTCAAGGGTAGTGGTAAATGTTTTACCTGTTTGACGAGCAAACATTGCTACTTTAAAACGGCTTTTATCGTTTAACCATCGCTTTTGATAGTCGTAGAGAACGGTGTTATTCAATGCCATAAACTGCTTTTACCATTTTTGTCACATCTTCAAGGGATAGTCCTGCCTGTGTACCACTTTCTTCTACGGCTTTAGCTGCTTGTTCAATCACTTCCTTGCGGATTTTACGTTCACGCTCATAGCTTAAACTTTCCGCCTGTTCCAAACGTTGTAATGCTGACGATAACAATGCTAAATCTTTCGGCTCAATACCACCTTCTTGTTCACCCAATCTAATGGACGTTTCAAAGGCAATATTCTTCACCATTTCCATCACGATTTTCCCAATGTCAGACTGCGGAGCTTCACCAAATTGTTTCGTCCAAATTTCTGCCACTTCTCGTGCATTACGGATTTTACTTGCCATTTTTTCCATACGGTTGGCATAGCGATTTAGTCCTGTTTTACTTAAACAATAGCTTTCATCAAGCCCACAATCACGAATCAGATCGTTAATTTCTTCTAGAATTTGTGTTTGTGAGTATTGCTTGTCACGCAACATCATTGCCAGTTGGCTTTTGATGTTCGGCGGTAATAAATCAACTTTACTCGCACGCCCACGGGTCGTTTTCTCATTCATTTAAACGCTCCTTAAATATCCTTTAAAAACCGTTTAAACCTTAGGTCTTGGGCGTTTTACCCCTTCAACCGTCACTCGACCTTGAGCGACATCTAACCCACGTTGCGTAATGCTGGCAACCATATAGCCATCTTTTAAACGCTCAAGCTGAATAAGTCCTTGTTCTTCTAGCCATACAAGGTGATTACGCACAAGATCACGGCTAATATCGTGACCATATAAATCAAGGCAATCACTTAAAATGGACTCGTTGGCATCATAGCCAGCCTCAGCAAGAGAACGTAAAATCACTAAGCGTTGATCTTTGGTTAAAATTGTCTGCATACATCATTCCTTTAATACTTTAGCTTCAAGTAATAAGCCAACTTGGTGATTTATTGAAGTCATTTTTGCGTTGGCAGTTTGTGTTTCCCCTCGCACTTCCGTCATTAAAATTTCAAGCCTTGCGACATCTTGAGCAGTGGGTAAGTTATCCACTTTTGTTTCAAGCTGAGTTAGGCGATGGTCATAATGTTTAACATTATCAGCAAGGGTATTCACATCGGATTTTTTGGCATACTTACTATCCATTTTTAGCCAAAATCCAGCCCCAACTAAACCAATCACAGTAGAAATCAAGGCGAAGTGTTGGCGTAAGAAATCCAGAATCTCTGTCATTTAAACTGCTCCTTACAGACTTCTTCATAGGTCAGATTGTGTGCTAGTACTTGGCGTTTCGTTTCCGTCGTGTCCTGACGGCTTGGGTAAATCAGCCCGAATGCCGTGCAACCTGTCGTCGTCACGGAAGTAGTTGTGTGCGTGCAACTGCTCATCAACGGTATCAGGGCTAACACGCTGAACATTTTCACGATGCGTTTGTTGAATTTTTGCATTTTGTACCTCTGCGTTTTTTTGCTGAATTTCGACCGCTTGTTGCTGGTTTTCTGCCTGTAGTTTCCGATTTCGTTCTTCAGCTTTTTCAACCTTGAGCCAAAGCCAAAACAAAACACAGGCAGCAAGAAATAACACTACGGTCACAATTTTTACTGTCATCATTCAAATTCTCCTTGTCGCTTGCTACTCAAGGCATTAGCAAACCCTTTCGTTGCCACTTGACCACCACAGAACACTGCAAAGGTCATAAATAATTCAGGCACATAACTGCGATCTAAATAGACACAATAAGCCAAAATCGCTGACATCAATAACGCCCCGAAAAACTGGATAAATCCTGTGGTCGAAAGGCGACCGTCCGAATTAGTAAAGAGTTCTGCAAATTTAGCCATTACCAATACCACCCACGTTCTAATAAAATCACTTCAGCGGTAGTGTAACGACCGCCATTTT
>JBGXMX010000152.1:0-3520 GCA_041809245.1 Glaesserella sp. | reverse complement strand
TCTGTCGCAGACAGCCTTATTCGTCACCAAATTGACGGTGTAATTGCAGGCAACACCACCCTTTCTCGTGACACTGTGGCGGGTTTACCTTTTGCAGAACAACAAGGCGGGTTAAGCGGTAAGCCATTACACGAATTAAGTACACGGCTGATTCGTCAACTTTCTCAAGAATTAAAAGGAAAAGTGCCGATTATCGGCAGTGGCGGAATTCATTCCGTACAATCAGGACAAGAGAAAATTGATGCGGGAGCCAGTTTGTTACAGCTTTATTCGGCAATGGTTTATCAAGGGCCGGGGCTTATTCACGATTTGGTTCGACACATCAGATTGAATTAAGCTAAAAAACAGATTAGAATCTTGCAATCTTTAACTTACTTTACACAGGATCACCTATGTCTAACAATGTTTCGTTAGGTCAATCAACCAACATCATCTTACCTATTGACTATATGGCAATCAAATCCTCGATAAGAAAAGGGAATGATTTAGTCATCACCTTAGTAAACGGTAAAGTTTTTATTTTAGAAGACTATTTCGTTATTTCACGTAAATTAGTCACTAACGGCACGCAAGGGGCAATCGTTCAAGAGCTGACCGTTTCTGATGAAGGGGCGATTGTAGGTGTCCGCCAATATGCTATGGAACAAGTGGAAGAACAGTTTGGCAACAAAACCACTGAACTGGATTTCCAAACTTCCGATGTGTTACTGTTTTCAACACCAAGTTTTACCGATTATTCCGATACCCTTATATTTGGCTCAACAGCCCTATTAAGTGGGCTTTATTGGTACTCAATTGAAAACGATAAAGGTGACGCATTACCGTCTACTTCAAGTCTCTACGACAGTTCAGGTAAGGTTATTAAGACCTTATTTGATACCGACCAAGACGGACAGTTTGACCGTTCGGAAAGCTACAGTTGGAGTGGTGATCAGCTAACTACCGTATCTTATGACAATAATAACGATAGTGTCATAGATATGACGGTCAGCTACAGTTATAACAGTGACGGCAAAATTAGCAGTGAATCCGTAGATGCCGATAATGACAGCGTTATTGACAGCAAAATCACTTATAATTACGAAAACAATAGCCTTCAATCTATCAGCTTAGATATTTACAATACGACTTACATCGAAGATTTTACCGCATGGACGGAACAACGTTTAAACAATATCAATGGTATTCATACGATTCAACTAAACGATCCGGCAGCAAGCACTCAAATTAATTTAGATGATAAAGTTGTGGCAAAACTGCTTAACGGACAAGAAAGCCTCACTATTTTAGGCGATACTTCAGATACCGTTACTTTAGACAATTTCGTCAAAGCGGAAAGCAGTAGCCTCACCGGGTTTGAACAATATACGGCGGTTGTTGATAATAGTACCTATACAGCCTTTATTGATAGCGATGTGAACGTTATTCTTGCTTAAAAAAGTGCCACCTCTAGGTGGCATTTTTCATTCTTACAGAAACCCTTCCAACAATTCATTTAAAAACAGTTTGCCGTGTTGGGTGATTTGCCAATGGGTTGCCGTTTCAGTGATGAAATTTTTCGCTAATGCCCAATCCATTGTCGGTTGAACAATATGTCTATCTAATCCCGTATAGGCTTCAAATTCCGCTTTTGGCGTGGCTTCAAGCAGGCGGAAACGGTTCATAAAAAATTCAAACGGTCGATCATCCAATGCTATAGGCTCTTGCTGATAGCGATATTCACCACGCATATAGCCTTTCGGGTGTTTGGTTTTGCTGAAACGATAAATCTCTCCCGTCGGATAGCTGATTTTCCCATGTGCGCCACAGCCAATCGCTAAATAATCGCCAAACCGCCAATAATTGAGATTATGTTGGCACTGATAGCCTTTTTTCGCATAGGCGGACGTTTCGTACTGTTCGTAGCCTGCTTGCGTTAAAAGTTGATGTCCTTGTTCAAAAATCTCCCACAGTTCGTCATCATCGGGCAAGGTTGGCTGACGGTAATAGAACATCGTATTCGGCTCAATCGTCAGTTGATACCACGACAAATGCGGTGGGTTTAAGGCGATCCCTTGACGTAAATCATTTAATGCTTGCGCTACCGATTGATTTGGCAAACCGTGCATCAGATCAATGTTAAAACTGTTCAGCCCTGCCTTTGCAGAATGTTGTGCAAATCTGACCGCTTGTATTGCTTCTTGGTTGTCATGAATTCGCCCTAGTTTCAACAATTTTTCAGGTTCAAAACTTTGAATCCCCATTGAAATCCGATTAACACCGCCTTGAGCATAACCAATAAACCGTTCCGCTTCCGCCGTACCGGGATTGGCTTCTAAGGTAATTTCACAATATTCGTTAAAAGCGATTCGCTGACGAATTTCAGCCAATAAATAAGCAATGCCTTCTGCAGAAAAAAGACTCGGCGTACCGCCACCGATAAAAATCGAGTGAATTTTACGATCACCAATCGCCGTTTTATAAGATGTCAGATCCTGCTCTAAATCCATTAACAGATGTTGGATATATTCCTGTTCAGGAATAACGCCTTTTTGGGCATGAGAGTTGAAATCACAGTAAGGACATTTCTGTACGCACCATGGAATATGGATATAAAGGCTTAGGGGGGGAAGGGTTAAAGTTTGATTCACGTTAATAATTTATCAATTAGTAAATTTTGTCTCGGATATTTTTATCTGGGTATGTTTCAAAAATTGCTGAAATTAGTTTTCGATTTTGCTGAGTATCTCGACTAATAATCGAATTCATTCTACCAAAACGGAATCCAATGATAGTAGCTATTTTGGGATTTACTACACTATCTAACTTATAATAAACGACAATTTGTCGATTATATACGCCCCGCTTGCGAAATAACTTATTTTTATCATAAACAACACCCGCCAACGGAAATCCTAATAGACTACTCTGAATATTAGATTGAGAATGGGATGATAACAAACCAACAAAAATGAAATGCAATAATGAATTATTGAACTGAATGTTGATCATCTAAAAGCTCCCATGCACTTTGATCGCCTTTCGCTAAACGCTCTGCCATTTTATGAAAAATCTCATTAGAGATATTTCCATGATAATGGCTTGCTTGGAACTGTTCGATCATTTGGATCTCATCATCACTCCATTGCTCATCTTCTTTATGGATGACAAAATCTGTGTCAACAATGACTCTTGGCATATACCCTCCGAAACTGTGGATAATGCTTTATTATCCACAGTTTTATTTGTATTGTCTATCGACTAATCACAAGGTACGATTTTAATCGCTAATCCGCCCGTTGATGTTTCACGGTATTTTGCATTCATATCTTTGCCTGTTTCGTACATGGTTTCAATCACTTTATCCAAGGTGACACGTGGTTGCGTTGTACGGCGCAGTGCCATACGGCTTGCGTTAATTGCTTTTACCGATGCAATCGCATTGCGTTCAATACAAGGCACTTGAACTTGTCCACCCACAGGATCGCAAGTTAAACCAAGATTATGCTCCATCGCAATTTCTGCCGCCATACAAACTTGG
>JBGXMX010000151.1:0-4940 GCA_041809245.1 Glaesserella sp. | reverse complement strand
TCCATCATCACAACTGCATTAGTAAACATCAACTCTTTTGATGTCGTCATTACCCACTGTGCCACCCCTTGATTACATTTACCTTTAGGTAATTTTCTAATTTCACTGATTAAATTAGTATCTAATAAATACATTTTCACTCCTAGTCTTCCAAATCAACAGGACGACGTTGTCCACGACTGCGTGGTTGTAATTCAAGCTCAATATCTTCATTATCAACAGGTAGTAATGCTTCTAAAGCAGAACGAAACGGCTTCGCTTGCTGTACTTTTTCATATTCCTGATATGTCATTAACACAAATGCAGGTGTACCACGATTGGTAATGATCACTGGTTCTAGCATAGCAGCTTTTTGAGCTTGGCTAGAATGTTGATTAAATTCACGACTGGTCATAATCGGCATTTTGCACCTCCCTTGATGTAGATAAGTAGATACAATATTACTGCGATTGGTGAAATAGGGCAAGCGTAAAAAGTGGAATATGATTTATACCCTTTAATTACTCTTATTTTGTTTCAGCGTTCAAACCATTTTTACGCTACAATAATGTCATTCAACAAAATGACTTTTGATTATCAACAATGAAAAAACTCAACATTATTTTTGCAGGCACGCCTGATTTTGCCGCAACCCATTTACAAGCCTTGTTAAATTCGGAACATAACGTTATTGCTGTTTATACACAGCCAGATAAGCCTGCCGGACGTGGGAAAAAGCTACAAGCCAGCCCTGTCAAACAGTTGGCGGAAGCTCATCATATTCCTGTGTATCAGCCGAAATCGTTACGCAAAGAAGAGGCTCAAGCTGAGTTACAGGCGTTAAACGCTGATGTGATGGTTGTGGTGGCGTATGGCTTAATTCTGCCGGAAGCGGTGTTAAAAGCACCGAAATATGGTTGCTTAAATGTTCACGGTTCGTTGTTACCACGTTGGCGTGGGGCAGCACCTATTCAGCGTTCTATTTGGGCTGGTGATACGGAAACGGGCGTGACCATTATGCAGATGGATATTGGCTTAGATACGGGCGATATGTTGCATAAGGTGACAACGCCGATTTTAGCGACGGAAACGTCCGCCAGTCTTTATACCAAACTTGCCGAACTTGCACCGCCAGCTTTGCTTGAAGTATTAAACGGTTTAACAAGCGGTCAGTTTAAGCCTGAAAAAACAGCAAGATGAACAAGCGAACTACGCTGAAAAACTGACGAAAGAAGAAGCAAAATTAGATTGGCATATGACAGCCTGTCAGCTTGAGCGTAATATCCGTGCCTTTAATCCTGCCCCGATGGCATATTTAACCTTGATGGTGAATGAGGTGGAAGAGCGGATAAAAGTGTATCAAGCTGAGGTTCTGCCACATCAAGAGAAAGCCGTCGGTACGGTGTTGGCGGTGGATAAAAACGGTATCCAAATTGCCACTCAACAAGGTGTGTTAAACATTACCCAACTTCAGCCGGCAGGCAAGAAACCGATGTCCGTACAAGATTTCTTAAACGGTCGGGGGGATTGGTTTAAAGTAGGAAGCGTTCTCTAATGAAAAAACACTCCGCTCGTGCCGTTGCGGCACAAATTATTTTACAGGTGTTGGAACAGGGTAAATCCCTTTCAACCTTGATCCCCGAAGCACAATCGCAACTCGACGCTAAGGATTTAGCGTGGGTACAGGAAACAACCTTTGGCATTTGCCGTGTGTTGCCCCGTTTGGAAGCGATTATCAAATTATTGGTGGAAAAACCGCTGAAAAACAAAACTCGCTTGGTGCATTGTTTGCTTTTGGTCGGGTTGTATCAGTTACTTTATATGCGAGTACCTCCCCACGCCGCGGTAGATGAAGTGGTTAATGCCACAAAATCGTTAAAGTTGGATAGCTTTCGAGCTTTGACTAACGGGGTGCTTCGCCGTTTTCTGCGTGAGCAAGAAGTAATTTTGGCGAAAGTGGATAAACATTGGCAAACGCTACACCCTGAATGGTTGGTGAATAAGCTGAAAAAAGCCTATCCGAATTGGCGAGAGATTGTTGAGACGAACAACCAAAAACCGCCGATGTGGATTAGGGTTAATGCTCAACGGACTAACCGAGCGGACTATATGGCATTGTTAGGCGATCTTGCAAAAAATCACGAAGAACTGACCGCTTGCGTGCCTGATTGTGCGGTTTTATTAGATAAAGCGGTGTCGGTAAGCCAGCTTCCCCACTTTGAGCAAGGTTGGGTGACGGTGCAAGATGCACACGCACAATGGTCTGCCGAATTACTTGATGCACAAAATGGCGAGTTGATTTTAGATGCCTGTGCAGCACCGGGGGGGAAAACGACCCACATTTTAGAAAAAGCACCGCAAGCAAAAGTGATTGCGTTAGATATTGAAGAAGCCCGTTTAGTTCGGGTCAAAGAGAATTTAGCCCGTTTAAACCAAACAGCAACGGTGATTTGCGGTGATGCCAGCCAGCCTGAACGGTGGCTTACAAGCGGTGAGATGTTCGATAAAATTTTACTTGATGCCCCTTGCTCTGCAACGGGGGTAATCCGTCGTCACCCGGATATTAAATGGCTACGCAAAGAAGAGGATATTGCTGAGTTGGCGGAATTGCAGGGGAAAATTCTCAAAGCACTTTGGGCAAGGCTCAAGCCCAACGGCGTGTTGTTGTATGCCACTTGTTCTGTGTTACCGGAAGAAAACAGTCAGCAAATTCAACGATTTGTCGAAACTACCGCAGATGCAACATTAGAGGAAATAGATTTTGCAGGGGAAAAGACAGTGATGAAACAATTCTTACCGCAACAAAATGGCGGCGATGGTTTTTTCTATGCCAAATTAATCAAAGTGGTTTAAATAAAAACGGTGGGGAATGATCAGAATCGATCAAATCCCACCGTTTTGTTATCAACGATACATATTTTCAATCTGCTCACGATAACGTTGTAAAATCACCTTGCGACGTAGTTTTAACGTTGGGGTAATTTCTTCCATTTTAGTGCTGAAGGCTTGCGGTAACAGCGTAAACTTTTTCACTCGCTCAAATGCGGCAAGTTCTTGTTGCAATTCATTAATCCGCTTTTCAAACATTTGAATAATGTCGGAATGTTTAATCAGTTCAAGGCGGTCTTGATATTTGATATTCAACTGTTTTGCGTACTCTTCAAGGCTGTCAAAGCAAGGGACAATCAAGGCGGAGACATATTTTTTGGCATCGGCAATCACCGCAATTTGCTCGATAAATTTGTCTTTGCCGATTTTGCCTTCTATATATTGTGGGGCAATGTATTTACCATTGGAGGTTTTCATCAATTCTTTAATGCGATCGGTAATGTATAAATTACCTTCGGCATCCATTTCGCCCGCATCGCCCGTTTTCAAGAAACCGTCTGCGGTAAATGCGTTGGCGGTCTCTTCCGGTTTTTTGTAATAACCACGCATAACCATGCCGCCACGGACTAAAATTTCATTATCTTCGCCGATTTTTACCTCGGCATTCGGCATTAAGCTCCCGATGGAGTTCGGGTTAAATCCTTGCTCCGACCAACAAGAAACCGTTGCCGTTGTTTCGGTCATACCATAGCCGAGCTTAATATTAATCCCGATACTGTGAAAGAACATGCCGATAGTCGGTTCTAATTTAGCACCGCCACAAGGCATCATCCGAATGCGCCCGCCAAGTAATGCTCTGAGTTTAGACAGTACCAACTTATTGGCAACGGCATATTGCCCGCGTAACCAAAGTGACGGTTTGGAGCAGTGAAAATGTTTTTCACCGACTCGAATCGCCCAATTAAACAACGCTCGGCGATGTGCCGGGGCTTGATTTACTTTATCCCAAATTGCGGTGTAAATTTTCTCATATAGGCGGGGAACGGCGCACATCAACGTCGGTTTCACTTCAGCCAAGGCTTCTTTGACTAAATTAGTATCTTCTAAATAACAATTCGTTGCCCCTCGATGTAACACATAGGCAATCCACGCCCGCTCAAAAATATGAGAAAACGGCAAGAAGGAGAGCGAAACGTCATGTTCGTTCACCGTAGGCAAAGCCGCATCATGGGCTTTCAACTGATGAGCAAGGTTAGCATAATCCAGCATAACGCCTTTCGGCTCGCCTGTCGTACCTGATGTGTAGATAAGCGTAAAAAGATCGGAAAGCTGTTTATCGGCTAAACGTTGGGCTAATTCCGCTTGGTGCGGTGCAACTTGAATAAACTCCTCCCAATAACAAGCCAGCGGATTTTGGTGAAGTTCAATACTCGGCTTCATCGCTACGATTTTTTCTAATAGCGAACAGTTGTGCGCTATTTGGATAGCCTGATCATACTGCTCTTGATCGCCGACAAACAGGATTTTAATGTCGGCATCATTTACGATATATTCGACTTGTTTGGCGGTATTGGTGGCATAAATAGGTACGGCTACGGCTCGAATTTGCATTGCACCGATATCGGCAATCGTCCAACGCGGCATATTATGCGCAAAAATACCGATTTTTTCTTGAACGCCTACACCGTTGGCAAGCAAGGCGTGGGACAGTTGATTAATGTGATTTTGAAATTGGCTCCAGGTTATTTCTTGCCAAACGTGTTGCTCAAGAAAACGTAATGCGGGGCGATCGGTTAATTTTTCCGTTTGGGTGCGAATACGGTTAACAAAGTGGAAATCAAGTTCAGTCATTGTTGTCATTCTTTTATCTTTCAGCGAACAAATGTGCGCTAATATAGCTTGTTAAACCGTGAAAAGCGAGAGAAAACAGAACAGTTGTACGCTGAATATGAAAAAAAGTGAATCAGCTCACATTTTTTATGCTTTTCTTGCAAAAATTTGACCAAATCGCACCGCTTGTAGGGTGAAAGTCGGTATAATTTTCAACAATATTGATTGAAGGAACCGACTATGACATCTCTGACACAACTCCTGCCTGATTTTCTTTTCCAACCGCTGTTTTGGGTGTTGGC
>JBGXMX010000150.1:0-11440 GCA_041809245.1 Glaesserella sp. | reverse complement strand
GGCATTTAGCTCTTTCATCTGAACCAAATCTTCAATTCTCACTAAAGTTTGATGAATAAAACGTAGCCGTAACACCCGTTGCGCTTCAGGCTCTTGAGGAAATTGGAAGGCTCGACGAAGTAAGACTAAGGTGTTGTCTTCTACTTTAAAATCACCGGGGGTCGCAATAAGAGACACCTCACGGTAACCATTGTCTAACAAGATGGATTTAACTTGCTCTAAGGTCAGATTTTGTTCAAGACTGATTGTCTCAATACGGCTATAAACCTCCGCAGGAAGTTGCCAAATCTGACCCTCCATTTTATTGCGAATTTTGCCGTCCAAATAAATAGCATAAATGCCGAGCGTACAAATGCCTAATAACATTAATTTGAATAATGTCGGCAAAAAGTACGTCTTTTTGACTTTTGGAGAAGGATTTTCTGTTTGTGATTCTGCCATTTGGATTAATTACTCTGTTAACAAGCGGTGTGATTTTACAAGAATTTTGCAAAATGGCACCGCTTTATCTACAGATAATTAAAAAAATTCCGCACAATCTTCAGAGAGATGACAAACCTTAAGCTTTATGCCGTTCAAAATAGACGGCAAGATCGTTTTGCAGCGTAGCATGAATGTCCATTTCGTGAAAACGTTTGGCTAAGTCATGCAAAATACTGTGTTCGGTTTTAGTATCGACATTGTCGGCAAAACAGAGCTGAGCGGAAAGGTAAATTTCGTCTTCGGTTAATCCCCAAATTTGCATACGGGTGATTGATTTAATTTCTGAAGGTTCTAACAACATCTGTTCTATTTTCATAATATCTACATTTGCAGGCACGCCTTGCATTAACAGGCGCACTGCGGTGCGACAAACGTTAAAACCGCTACGGAAAATAATCACGCTCACCGCCACACTCGCCAAAGCATCAAGCCATAGCCAGTTGAAGAAATACATCCCCACGCCCGCTAAGATGGCAGCCACAGAGCCAAGTGTGTCGGCAACCACGTGTAAATAAGCAGCTTTCATATTTAAGTTGCTTTGATCACTCGACAGCATAATGCGAGCTACCACAATGTTCATTATTAATCCAATCACCGCCACGACAATCATCGGTGCGGACATAATCGGACTCGGATTGAGTAAACGCCCGACAGCTTCAATGATAATATAAAGCGCAATAATGACTAAGGTTGCGCCATTTACCAGTGCCACAAGGGTTTCTGCACGACGATAACCAAAATTCATCACTTTGTTTGGCATTTTTTTACCGATGTACAAAGCAAAAAGCGAGAGTAACAAAGATAAGCTGTCACTTGCCATATGCCCGACATCGGCAAGCAGAGCAAGACTATTGAAGAAATAACCTGAAATTGCCTCAACGACCATAAAAGTCGTTATAATGGCAAGACTAATCAGCAGGATACGCTTATTCTGTGGAGCGTGGGATTCCATATAAGAATGTGAGTGAGACATATAACTCCTAAATCAAAAATTTTAAAATGCAACAATTTATTCAAACTGCAAATCAATATGGGAAAGAGAGAGTTCCCTTTTTCTTTTTAATTGATTTTGAAAAACAAAAACCGATCATTTCGTCCCTTGCTAAAATAGCAGAAAGAGGGCTTCAATTTGATTTTAATAAACAAAATAAGTTCATTCAACCATTAAAAATAAATGGAAACTTTGAATTAGAAATTATTCCTATTCATTTTAATCAATATCAGAAAGCATTTGAGTTGGTTCAACACCAAATTCAACTTGGGAATAGTTATCTTTTAAATCTTACCCAAAAAACAGAGATTAAAACGAATTATCATTTAGAACATATTTTTCAACAAAGTAAAGCTAAATACAAATTATTATTAGACGGAAAATTTGTCTGTTTTTCACCGGAATGTTTTGTGAAAACTAAAGAGAATAAAATCTATTCTTATCCAATGAAAGGAACAATCAGTGCTCTTGAAGAGAATGCCGTAGAGAAATTATTAAACTCCGAAAAAGAATTTACAGAACATAATACCATTGTCGATTTAATTCGTAATGATTTAGCATTAGTCGCAAAATATATTCAGGTGACTAAATACAGATTTATTGAAAAAGTAGAAACCCACTGTGGGGCAATTTATCAAACCAGTTCTGAAATTTGTGGTGAACTTTCTGAAAACTGGCAGGCAGAGATCGGTACAATTCTAGATAAATTATTACCTGCCGGCTCAATTAGTGGCGCTCCAAAGGTAAAAACCGTTGAAATTATTCAACAAGCGGAGCAACAAGAACGAGGATATTATACGGGGGTTTTCGGCTATTTCGACGGTGAAAATTTAGAAAGTGCTGTAGCTATTCGCTATATTGAAAAAGAAGGAGAAAAATTTTATTTTAGAAGCGGTGGCGGAATTACTTCGCTCAGTCAATTAGATGATGAATATAATGAGGTTTTAGAGAAAATCTATGTACCAATATCTACTGTTTGAAACGCTTGCGATTATTGATGGGAAAATACAAAATAGTTTTTATCATCAACAACGTATGGATAATGCCTTTATTAATTATTTTAAATTAAACCCCAAATGGGATTTATTAAAAATAATTGATATCCCGTCGGAATTCCGAACAGGGTTAGTTCGTTGTAGAATAGATTATAATCAAGCTAGTTATAAAATAAATTTTTATCCTTATTCACCAAAACAAATAAACACTTTTCAGTGTGTTTATATTGAAGATCTAGATTATTGTTTTAAATATTGTGATCGTTCTAAATTAGAGCAATTAAAAACAACAAATAAAGATGAAGTGATTATTATCAATAATGGTTTTGTCAGTGACTGTTCGATTGGTAATTTACTATTTTTAAAACAAAAAATATGGTATAGCCCTCAGCATTATTTATTAAAAGGTACTCAATTAACCCGTTTAGTTGAAGAGAAAAAAGTGTATTTGGCAGAAATCCGGGCAGAAAATCTGTTTGATTATGAACAAATCATGGTGATTAATGCACTTAACCCATTTAATAGCGTAAGAGCGGTTCCGATGACAAGCGCTCATGTTTTTCGATAAATTTGCAAATTTTTGCGACATCAATCGAAAAATATGAAAAAAACAGTTGAAACTGTATGGTTAAACAGTATAATAATTTACAGTTAAGTGATGAGAGATCGTCTACTCAAATATTAAATTAATAAAGGAAGCACTATGGCTGATAACAAAAAGTCCTCTAAAAACAATACTGTAATCAAACAAGCAGATCCTGAAAATAAGCAAAAGGCGCTTGAAGCCGCTTTATCACAAATTGAAAAGCAGTTTGGTAAAGGCTCCATCATGAAATTAGGGCAAACCCAACAGCTTGATATTGAAGCCGTGTCTACAGGTTCTCTCGGTCTGGATTTAGCACTAGGTATCGGCGGTTTACCTATGGGGCGTATTGTTGAAATTTACGGCCCGGAATCTTCAGGTAAAACAACTTTAACTCTTTCCGTGATTGCACAAGCTCAAAAAACAGGCAAAACTTGTGCTTTTATTGATGCCGAACATGCGCTTGATCCGGTTTATGCCCGAAAATTAGGTGTAGATACGGATGAATTATTGATTTCTCAGCCGGACAATGGTGAGCAAGCCCTTGAAATTTGTGATGCTCTTGTGCGTTCAGGCGCTGTCGATGTAATTATTGTGGACTCAGTTGCCGCATTAACGCCAAAAGCAGAAATTGAAGGCGAGATGGGCGATTCGCATATGGGCTTACAAGCTCGTTTGATGTCGCAAGCGTTACGTAAATTAACGGCAAATATTAAAAATACCAACTGCTTGGTCGTCTTTATCAACCAAATTCGTATGAAGATCGGTGTAATGTTTGGTAACCCTGAAACCACCACAGGCGGTAATGCA
The DNA here is from genome assembly GCA_041809245.1 of Glaesserella sp. Lineage (GTDB taxonomy): Bacteria > Pseudomonadota > Gammaproteobacteria > Enterobacterales > Pasteurellaceae > Glaesserella. Next base: position 7,578 of record JBGXMX010000150.1, on the reverse strand, counting down.
TTGAAATTCTATGCTTCGGTACGTTTGGATATTCGTCGTAGCGGCGTAGTAAAAGATGGCGATGAGGTTATTGGTAGTGAGACCAAAGTAAAAGTGGTGAAAAATAAAGTTGCTCCACCGTTCCGTGAAGTACAGTTTGATATTATGTACGGAGAAGGTATTTCACGTATGAACGAATTACTGATTTTAGCTGAAGCAAACGATCTTATTCAGAAATCAGGCGCATGGTTCTCTTATGAAGGTACGAAGATTGGGCAAGGTAAAAATAATGCAGTTACATGGTTAAAAGAAAATCCTGAAATTGCCAATAAAATTGAGCAAGATATTCGTAACCGCCTTTCCACGGATCCGAGTGCAGGGCTAAAATCTTCAGCAAGCGATTTGACTGAAGATGATAGCGAAGCATTTAATGAAGAAGAATTATAAAATTTGAAAAATGCGGTTTGTAGTAAGCCGCATTTTTACTTTATTATCACATGACAAACAAACATTCAGCGGCAAGTTATTTGCTTTACTTACTTGCTAAACGAGAATACAGCGAAGCGGAACTACGCCATAAATTGCAACTTAAAGCCTATGAGCCAGAAGAAATCAATCAAGCGATTGAACAGGCTCAAACAAATGGCTGGCAGAGCGATGAACGCTTTGCTACAAGTTATATTCGCTATCGTTCCCAACAAGGCTATGGTCCTCGCCGACTAAAGCAAGAATTGCAACAAAAGGGCATTAAAGAATGGGTTATCAGCCAAGCGCTTAGCGAGTCCGAAATTGATTTTTTTGCTCTTGCCGAAAGATTGTTTGAGAAAAAGCGCCCTTGCGATTGGGATCTGAAAACCAAACAAAAAATGTGGCGATATATGCTGAGCCATGGTTTTTACAGTGACCATTTCAAACATCTGTTAGACGTAGATGACGATAACTATCATGAGTACAGTGATGAATAAAATTACCTTTTTCAGCCGCTTTGAAGCGGATATTGTTAGTGGCAAAAAGACGATTACTATCCGCGATAAGTCGGAATCGCATTTTCAAGTAGGTCAGAAGCTTTGTGTTTTTACCAATGAAACTGATCGCTTGTTTGCTTATATTCAAGTGCTCTCGGTAACACCGATTCAGTTTGAACAACTGAATGAAAAACACGCTCAACAAGAGAATATGAGCCTTGCGCAACTAAAGCAGGTTATTAAAGAAATTTATCCTGATGATAACGATTTTTTTGTAATTGAATTTCGCTTAATTAATGAGTTTATTTAAATCAACAAAACAGGCTGAAATTTGTCCGCAATGTCATTCTCCGTTGCAACTCAAACGGGGAAAACAAGGGCTTTTTCTAGGTTGTTCTAACTATCCGAGCTGTGATTACCTTAAGCCGCTACATCAAGTCAGCCATGTGATCAAAACTTTAGACGAACTTTGTCCTGAATGCCAGTCACCGCTCCAGCTCAAGCAGGGGCATTTTGGGATGTTTATTGGTTGTAGTCACTACCCCGATTGCCATTTTATTGTCCATGAAGAAGCCGAAACAGAAGAAGTTTTTAACTGCCCTGAGTGTAAACGGCATAAACTTGTGGCGCGTATAGGACGTTCGGGAAAAACTTTCTATGGTTGTGCGGGCTTCCCTGATTGTAAATTTACGGTGCCGACTAAGCCTTTAAAACAGCAATGCCCACTGTGCCGATACGAATTGGCGGTAATAAAAAAAGTGCGCGGTAAATCCTATTTTCTTTGTGCGAATAAAAAATGTCAGCACTTATTTAGTGAAAGCGAATAATGTATTCTTTTAATCAAATAGTTGAAAAACTCAAACAAAATCAAGTGGTTGCTTATCCAACAGAAGCAGTGTTCGGCTTAGGTTGCAACCCGCAAAGCGAACAAGCGGTCAGATCTTTGCTTAAACTGAAAAATCGCCCTGAAGAAAAAGGGTTGATTTTAATAGCCCATCAACGTGAATTACTTTTGCCCTATATTGATGAAACTATGTTGACCGAGCAAGAATGGCAACGTTTTGAAACCGTGGGTGAACAAGCTATTACTTGGGTCATGCCGGCCAAAAAGAGTGTTCCGCGCTATTTAAAAGGGCAGTTTGAAACCATTGCAGTACGGCTATGCCAAGTTCCTGCCGTCATAGATCTCTGCTTAGCCACAGGCTTTGCTTTAACATCAACCAGCGCTAACTTAACAACACTACCGCCGTGTCGAACCGCTGAAGAAGTCCGTCAGCAGTTCGGAGCGGATTTTCCGGTATTAGATCAAGCGACGGGCGGAAAGCTAAATCCCTCCGAAATTCGTGATATATTTAGCCAACATATTTTCAGACAAGGATAAATAATGAACCACTACGCTGTTTGGGGCAATCCGATTGCTCAAAGTAAATCTCCCCGTATTCATGCTCTGTTCGGACAGCAAACAGGCAAAGCGATTTCCTATGTCGCCAAATTAGGCGATGAGCAACAGTTTGAAAACCAGTTACAGCAATTTTTTGCGGAAGGGGCGAAGGGGGCAAATATCACTGCCCCTTTTAAAGAGCGGGCTTTTGCACTTGCCGATTTGCATAGTGAGAGCTGTTTACAGGCGGAAGCATGTAATACCTTGAAACGTTTGGAAGATGGGCGGTTATATGCCGATAATACCGACGGTGTCGGTTTAGTGTCCGATCTTGCCCGACTTGGTTGGTTAACCCCCAAACAACGTGTTTTAATTTTAGGTGCGGGAGGAGCGACCAAAGGGGTGCTTTATCCCTTGTTACAAGCCGGACAGCAGATTACAGTTTATAATAGAACGGTTGAGAAAGCGGTCGCTTTAGCGGAAAAGTTTGCAAAATTCGGCTCAATTCAGACCGCTTGTATGGCTGAAATCAGTGAGCAGTCATTTGATTTGATCATCAATGCAACCTCTTTGGGCTTACAAGGCAAATATGTCGAATTACCTCAACAAGTACTTGCCCAAGCTAAAGTCTACGATATGCAGTATGCTCCGAATATGCGGACGCCGTTTCTTAACTATGCCCGTTCCCAAGGTGCAATTTTGTGTCAAGACGGATTAGGAATGTTGGTTGGACAAGCAGCCTATGCCTTTAAACTATGGGAGGACACCTTACCGGAAATTGAACCGGTGTTAAGGTTGCTTACCGCAGAGATGGAAATCGTTACTTAGCAATAATAATTTATTATAAAATCAACATGTTAGTTAATATATTGTTCTTTTTTCTAACAAATTGCCGAATCTCTAGGCAAACACACAGAAAAATTTACTTTTTTCAAAAAAGTATTTGACGAGACAAGGTGAAATCAGCATAATACGCCCCGCAAAGCCGATATGGTGACGCAAATGGCTACATAGCTCAGCTGGTTAGAGCACAACACTCATAATGTTGGGGTCACAAGTTCGAATCTCGTTGTAGCCACCATTTGCGGGACTGGCGAAATTGGTAGACGCACCAGATTTAGGTTCTGGCGCCGAGAGGTGTGTGGGTTCAAGTCCCTCGTCCCGCACCATTTGAAGCTTGCAAATAAAACGACTGGAGTATCGCCAAGCGGTAAGGCACTGGGTTTTGATCCCAGCATTCCTAGGTTCGAATCCTAGTACTCCAGCCATCTTATTTCCAAATCTAAATGAACTAACGCAAGTTAGTTTTTTTCTTTTGGGGTATCGCCAAGCGGTAAGGCACTGGGTTTTGATCCCAGCATTCCTAGGTTCGAATCCTAGTACCCCAGCCATATCACTTCCCTTTTTGTATGTTTCTTTTAAAAATGCTTTTTGCAGCATAATGCAGCTGAAATAATTGCTGAAAAATATTTGGCATAGTAGACAAAATGGTTGCTAAAAAAGGGCTATTTTCCTTATAAACATCGTAATGTCAGAAGCGCTTATGCCGGTTTAAAGCGTTATATGGATTTTATTTTTACCTATGAGAAATATTCTGAATTAAATATAGAAAAGACGACAAATTGCTTAGAAGGATTTAGTGAACAAAGAATTGCTAACATTAAAAAAATAAACATTAGCAACTATTTTGTCTACTATACTTTTTTGATTACCAACTTCCGCCGGCTCCACCTCCGCCGGTGCTGCCACCGCCGAATCCACCGCTACTCCCCCCTCCGCCGAAGCCGCCGCCAAATCCACCTGAGCCACCACCAAAGCCACCGCGACGTCGAATAGTATCTACATCACGCAACACTCGGTTAGCGCTACTCGGGCTAATATAACCGCCGCTATTTGCAACATTGTGAAAAATGAAGAAAATCACGATAGCAATAAAGAGAAAAATCTCAAATCCGTCAAAATCTCCACCATTTTCTTCGTTACTCACAATAGGTGCATATTCGCCTTGAGTTGCTGCAATAATTGAAGAAAGTCCTTTGGCTATCCCCTGAGCGTACATATCTTGTTTGAAATAAGGGGTAATATCGTTGCGAATAATGGATGAAGCAATGGCATCCGGCAAAGCACCTTCCAAGCCTCGCCCTGTGGCAATAAAGAGCTTACGATCTTCTTTTGCCACCAAAAGCAGCACACCATTATTCTCTTTTTGCCGCCCGATTCCCCACTTATTAAACAAATTATGGGTATAACTTGCAATATCTTCGCCGTTGGTTGTGGCTATAATCACGACTGCAATTTGAGAACTGGTTTTTGTCGCGTAATCTACCAAAGCATTTTCTAGGGTTTGTTTGTCTTGCGAATTTAACGTTTGGGTATAATCCGTTACATAACGAAAAGGCTTCGGCACATCAGGATAATTCCCCCAACTACTTAAACTAAACAACATTAATAAACCAAGCCAAAAGATATTTAATCTTCTCATTTTACGATCACCTCATTCGATAGTTCGTTACTATCATCCGACTGAAGCGGGAAATATTGGGCTAGCTGAGCTTCAACCTGCTGAATGCCACTACAAATCGCTTGAGTAAAATCGCCTTGCCGGCATGCAGATTTCATTGAAGAATAGACCGCTTGCCAAAACTCATCGCCTACCTTTTGATGAATAGCTTCATCACCGACTACCGCAACATAATGGGGTTTAAAGGAGAGATAAATCAACACGCCGTTACGTTGCCCGGTTTCCCGCATTTTCAGCTCATCAAATAATGCATTCGCTCTGTCCAACGCTGATGTACATTTTTTAGCTTTACGTTCAACCACCACACGCAACTCTGCCGAAGTTTGCTGTTCTAAATGCGAAATTGCTTCTTCGATTTTCGCCGTGTCTAAAGGTAATTTTCGTTGAAATAAAGAAAAGACGTTCATTTTAATTTCCATAAACGTGGGGGCGAATCACATTCGCCCCCATAACTGAAATAAACTCAACTTAGTTAAAATTCACCACTGGTGCTTTTTCTGAGCCTGCTTCCGCTTTAAATTGCGGTTTAGCTTGGAAGCCAAAGATCCACGCAGCCAATTTAGTCGGGAATTGACGAACTTGTTTGTTGTACTCTTTCACCGCCGCATTGAAGTTATTACGTTCTACATTGATACGGTTTTCCGTTCCTTCAATTTGGGCTTGTAAATTCAAGAAGCCTTCGTGTGCCTTTAACTCAGGATATTTCTCTACACTCACTAATAAACGAGATAACGCAGAATTTAATCCTTGTTGAGCCTGTTGGAATTGTGCCATTTGCTCTTCCGTTGCATTGGTTGGGTCAATTCGGGTTTGGGTCGCTTTCGCACGAGCTTCGATCACATTGGTCAAAGTTTCTTTTTCAAAATTCGCCTGACCTTTCACGGTATTGACTAAGTTTGGAATTAAATCCGCACGGCGTTGATAAGCAGATTCCACATTCGCCCATACAGAGTTAATGTCTTCTTCTGCTTTCACTAATTCGTTATAACTGTTTTTTAACGTAATACCGCCAACCACAGCCACGATAGCTAACACGATAATAACAAGCCATTTTTTCATAAAAAATCCTTAAAAAATTAACAAAATAAAATCTAAATATAGCACAAACTACACTTTTTCACGCTCTTTTTCGCTACTTTTACTGAACATTTGTTCTTTTAGAACACCGATCAGCTCTTGTCTGACAACAGAAAGTTTGGGGCGTTCATTTTGTTGGAACATCACTGGGCGGCAAAATTCCATTGCTTTAATGCCTAAACGAGCGGTGAGCAGTCCCACACCAATCCCTTGTGCGGCACGAACCGATAAACGAGCGGTGAGATTTTGTGAGAAAAAATCTAATCCGACATCGCTGGCAATTTCCGTTGCTCCTGCAAAGACCATATTCGTCATCACCATTCGGAACAGTTTTAAACGGCTGATATAGCCCAATTCCATTCCGTAGGCTTTGGTGATTTTATTGACTAAAGCAATGTTTCGCCACGCCACCATTAAAATATCCACCAACGCCAAAGGGCTTACTGCAACGATAATTGCATTTTCCGCCGCATTTTTGCTAATCATCTTTTTGACTTGGCTATCAATCGGACTTAACACATTTTCACTGAAAAGATACAGCACTTCTTTGCCGTTATAGGCTTCATCAAGCTGAGATTGCCAACGTTGTTCCGCTTGTTGAACCATCGGCGTTTGAGCCAAATTTTTAACCACCGATTTGCAAAATTCTCGTGCTTTTTCACCGCTTGTATCGGCTGTTTCCAGTAGTAATTGTTGGCTCACTTGTTGATTATAATGGTGTTTATGCAACCAACGTAACTTCCGCCATTCATTGATAATAGCCCCTACTCCTGCCAAACTGATACCAAAAAAGGCAACGGCAAAAGCAAAGTAAATCCATTGATTTGCTTGCCAAGTATCAATTAGCCATTGCACTGACTGAGCAATGGTCGCAACGCCAAACAGAGCCAATGCAGCTAAAAATAACCGTAACCAAAAACGAGATGGCTTTAAACTTTCTTCAATAATCAGTTCTGCCTCAACCGCTTTTGGCTCTTCATCAAGCTGAATGTCGGCATTGCTAAACTCTTGTTTAGGTTGATGTTTTTCGTCTTTTTCAACCGTTTCTTCAGTAAAAATGCGTTTTTCCATTAAAATTTCACCGCTTGTATAATATGCTGTTTTAACCCTTCATAGCCGTGTTCTGTTTTGAGAATATCAAACAGTTGCACCGCTTCGGGATACTCTTTATCAAGATAACGTAGCCACTGTTTAATGCGTGCGACGTGATAAAAGCCTGTATCCAGTTCGTTTTCCATATGCACATATTGAAACAAAAGCTGCAATACATCGCTCCACGCCATTTTAGGCTGATTATATTTCACAACTTTGCTTAAATTTGGCACATTTAACGCCCCACGCCCAATCATTAACGCATCGCAAGCGGTCACTTCACGGCATTTTTTTGCAGAGAGATAATCCCAAATTTCGCCATTTGCAATTACGGGAATAGATAGCCGTTTTTTTTATCTCGCCAATTGCCTGCCAATTAATGCGTTCTGCTCGATAGCCGTCCATTTTAGTTCTGCCGTGTACGGTAATTTCCGTTGCACCGCCTTGCACCACCGCATCGGCAATCTCAAAGGCTTGTTCGCTACTATCCCAGCCTAGTCGCACTTTGACCGACACAGGAAGATGGCTAGGCACTGCTTCTCGCATTGCTTTTGTTGCTTGAT
>JBGXMX010000149.1:0-3690 GCA_041809245.1 Glaesserella sp. | reverse complement strand
TGGCGGAAGTCCGCATCTGTTAATTTGTAGCCTTTTGGATTTCCGACTTGTTGATTAGAGTTCGTCATCTTCAATTTCTCCTTTGTCAGAAGTGGTATTTTGTTTTGCAACTGGGGCTGAGCCACCTTCTACGCTACGTTGGTAAACAATGTAGGCGAATGCAAATCCGATTGCTGCCATTGCAAGCATTGGTACGCTGCTGATTGAGTTGCTTACACCTGTTGATGCACCGACAGCATTGATGTTACCGAAGAGAGTAATGAAGATTGCTGTGAGTGAGAATGCAAGGATTAAGTATGCAATGTGACGTTTTGTCGGTAAGTAACGAAGTAAGATTGCGAAACCTAACGCCGGTAATACACCACCTGCAAGGGTTAAGCCATCTGCGATAACTTTTAAGAAGCCTGTTTGCATTGCTTCTGCCAGGCTTGCCACAAATGGACCACCAAACACTAACGCTAAGAAGATTGGTAATGCACGAGATAGACCCCAAGCGATTGCACCGCAGAGATAGTTTACTGTGATTGCACTATAAGCGTGGTCTTGGATATTTTTATCGATACGGTGAGCGAAGAATACGTTAGACATTCTCGCTAAAATATCGGTATAAACCATTAACGCTGCGATTGGAACAGCTAAGGTTGTTAAGGCTAATTGTGGATCCATTCCGGCTGCAACAGAGAATGCTGTTGCGATAACAGTACCTGAGTTTGCATCAATACGAGATGCACCACCGAAGGTACCTACACCTAAAATGGTTAATTGCATTGAACCGCCGATTAACAATCCTGTTGTTAAATCGCCCATAATTAAACCTGTGATAAAGCCTGCAAACACAGGTGAACCAGCACTAGATACAATCGTGATTTCATCTAGGATTTGATAGAACGCATAGAGCGTTATCAAAAGTATTTGCCACCATTCGATCATAATCGTTACTCCTCTATAAAAGTTTCATTAAATCGACTTTTTCTTCATTAGGCACTAACTGAGCGGTGAGCTTCACGCCTTTTTCAGAAAGTTTTCTAAACACTTCCACATCATCGTCAGTCACATGTACTGTTTTTCTGATAGGACGTGTTAGATCCGTTTTAGGCATATTCCCTGCATTTACTTCCGGCAGATTTACGCCTGCCTCCACAAGCTGTAAAATCGTTTGTGGGGTTCTTGTCACCAACAAAACACGTTGAGAGTCATAACGCCCTTCGTTAATGTTGGCAGCTGCTTTTTCCACAGGCAACACGCTTAAATTCACCCCTGCCGGGCAAGCCAAGCGTAAGCCTGCTTTATCAATGTCATTATTTGCCGCGACTTCATCAACGACCATAATGCGAGTGATATTGAGATAAGACGTCCATAAGTTTGCCACTTGACCGTGGATTAAACGTCCATCAATCCGTACGTTTAAAATTGCCATTTTGTTCTCCTTCTTTTTATTTATATGAATACAATGTTACGCCTTGTACTACACGGTTCACTTCCCCTGTCGGACAAGGATTATCCGTTGTGTAACCAAGGTGAAGAGAACTATAAAACGAATACAACTGACCGATAACTAAGAATGGGAAAATACGACCCGCATCATCTAATTTGCAAATTTCTGCTTTAAACGGCCCGCTTGTATCACCTACAAGTACAACTTCCCTGGCTTTTTTATCCCGCACCAATTCGTGATACAGATCTTTATCGTATTGTGCCGTATAAGGTTGTTGTGATAGGAAAATAAAGATTAAAGTCTCGTTTTGTACGAGCGATTTTGGTCCGTGACGAAATCCCATTACGGATTCAAAGAACCCTAAACGTTCTCCCGCTGTAAGTTCTAATAATTTCAACGCCGTTTCACGGGCAAGACCTTGGAAAGCCCCGCTGCCAAGATAAACGATTCGTTTAAGCGGAAGATGGGCTAAATGTTGTACGGCTAACGCATCTTGTTCCAATAACTGTTCGGTTACACCGGCAAAGTTCTCTACCCAAGCTTTATCAAAGGCTTGAGGTGCAAAAATCAGCAATGCGGCTAACATCATATTGCTTGCGCTCGATGTCATTGCAAAACCTTTATCATGTGTAGATTCCGGTAGAGCTAACGGGTAAGCGGTCGGATTTTGTGAACATTTTACAAATAACGCACCGTTTACATTATTGGTTATCGCCAAATGGTAAGCCTCTTTAACGATATCATTGACACGATCAACCGCACCGATACTTTCCGGACTATTGCCTGAACGAGCAAAAGAAACTAACAGTGTCGGTTTATCTTCAAATAAATATTGGTAAGGGTTAGAAACAAGATCGGTACTGGCGATCGCTTCTACCACACAGCCTAGTTTTTCACTCAATACCGGAGCGACAACATCACCAATAAAAGCGGAGGTGCCTGCGCCTGTAAAGATAATACGTAATTCGCCTTTTTGAGCTTTTTCAATGAGCGGAGAGACAAATGCCTTTACTTGAGAGTCAGCAACAATATCAACCGTTTCACGCCAAGTCATTGGCTGCTGTGCAATCTCTTTTGCTGTCCATAAAGCATTTTGCTTTTCTAAAGTTTGGTTAGAAATATTGAGGATCATTCGATTTCCCTCGCAAAATAAATGACGGGTTCTCCAAAAAAATGAATTTATGCAATCACTACTTGTACGCCAGAATTCTCAAGAAATTCTTTGTAGTTATGGGGTAACTTGTCATCGGTAACCAACACGTCGATTTGATTCGCTTGGCAAATAACAAAATTGCTGTATTGTCCGAATTTGCTGGAATCTGTGACTACAATAATTTGATCTGCCGCTTCACACATTAACCGATTTAAGTGAGCTTCTTGCTCATTAAAAGTTGTGACACCTTTATGTAAATCAAATCCGTCAACGCCTAAAAAAACTTTATCAAATCGATAGTTTCTCAAGTTATCGTCCGCCATCACACCTGAAAATGACATCGCATTTTTACGTAATACGCCGCCTGTCATTCTGATCTCAACATTGGGGCAGCTGACCAATTCCATGGCTATTTCCAAACCATTTGTCAAGATGGTTAAAGATTTTAACCCCAAATGACTTACGATTGCTTTCGTTGTTGTCCCTGAGTCTAAAATCAGTCTGTCGCCCTCATTGATTAAAGCTGCAGCAGCTTTACCAATGCGCTGTTTGAGTTCCGGATAGTGATTACTTTTGTCAGAAATTGAAAGTTCGATATTTAATCTTGAATTTAGCACGGCAAAACCATGAGAACGCGTCACATAACCTTGCTGCTCTAGGTAGTTAAGATCATTTCTGATTGTTACGCTGGAAACACCGAAATGTTGCGCTAACGCTTCTACACGATGGCTACCGATTTGCTGTAACAACTCCAAAATATCAGAGCGTCTTTCAACACTGCTTTTCATTTTTTCTCCTATAGTAAAACAATCACCACATACTTCGATTGCTTTCGAAGTAAATATAAAACAAGCAAAAACAAAATCAATCGTAAACATTCGAAAATGAGACAAAGATCACATAAATTTACAATTACCCGAAATGATTAAAGGGCTATAACAGCACCACTGTTATAGCCCTTTCTCTTTATATAAAAGTCAATTATTCTTTATTGAGCAAGAAAATTCCTTTATTCATTAAATGGACAAAATGAGAGGTTTGGGTTTCATCGTAATCTTCAGGGTTGAGATTAATCATCAGCTCTTTGCCTTGCCACTGTACG
>JBGXMX010000148.1:0-3051 GCA_041809245.1 Glaesserella sp. | reverse complement strand
TTGATCTGGATGTTGGGTAAATCCTTCAAATTTAATATTTGAATTAGCAGTACCATAATTAGAATATATTCCTTCATCATTTACTTCTACAATATTCAACTATGCTATTGCTACCCTTGATTAGTTAGTCTACAAGGTATAGAGAAAAAACAAAAGCAACTTAACGCTTTATAATATAAGGCTTTAAGTTGCTTTTTAACAGCCATTTTTTACTATGCCTAACAATTTGATATATACTCATAATAATATTTCTTCGTAAGTGAAGATGTTTTATTACGGTTAGAATTGATTTTAATTAGACTTGATATAGTAGAAAAAAATGGGTGGTAAAAACCACCCATTTTGAACAATAGCTCCTTGATATATAAGGAAAATTGCCGTATTAACGTTTTGAGTATTGTGGACGACGACGTGCTTTGTGTAAACCCACTTTTTTACGTTCAACACGACGAGCATCACGGGTAACAAAGCCCGCAGCACGTAATGCCGGACGAAGAGTTTCGTCGTATTCCATCAATGCACGAGTGATACCGTGACGGATTGCACCCGCTTGACCGGAAATACCACCACCTTTAACAGTGATGTATAAGTCTAATTTATCTGTTAACTCAACTAATTCTAATGGTTGACGAACGATCATACGAGCTGTTTCGCGACCGAAGTAAACTTCTAAAGAACGTTGGTTAATGGTAATGTTACCATTGCCCGGTTTGATAAATACACGAGCTGAAGAGCTTTTGCGGCGACCTGTGCCGTAGTTTTGATTTGCTGCTGTCATTTTTATGCTCCGTGATTAGATATCTAAAACTTGTGGTTGTTGTGCTGCATGACCGTGTTCGTTACCTGCATACACTTTTAATTTACGGAACATTGCACGGCCTAACGGACCTTTTGGCAACATACCTTTAACCGCAATTTCAATCACTGCTTCCGGACGACGGGCAATCATTTCTTTGAAGGTTGCATCTTTGATACCACCTACATAGCCAGTGTGCCAGTAGTAGATTTTATCAGTTTCTTTTTTGCCTGTTACCGCTACTTTTTCCGCATTGATAACGATGATGTAATCACCTGTATCTACGTGTGGAGTGTACTCAGCCTTGTGTTTACCACGAAGACGACGTGCTAATTCAGTAGCTAAACGACCTAAAGTTTTACCTGTCGCATCTACTACATACCAGTCACGTTTAACTGTTTCTGGTTTTGCTACAAAAGTTTTCATTAATTAAATACCAAAATTTAAAGTTTAAACCCAATATCCTAATGGATATTACCTATACGGTAGAATCCGACCCCTTCGAGCCAATTCTGACCAAACTTGCATGGCGGGAATACCATACAAAAACAGGGTGGCAAAATTATACAGATTTTATTTAGAGAAATCTAAGACTTTTTCAAAAATATTTTAATTTTGAGAATATCTTCTATTTTTTAAATATTTCATCTTCTCATTATCCGGATAAAATGATACAAAATAGCAAGTTTAACCACCACAAGAGAGGTAGCATATGGAATGGACTAATGATATTTGGTTGGCAATCGCTTCTGCATTTTTAATCGGTGCGATTCTTAGCTATGTTGTTGTACGGGCAACGAATGCTAATGTACAAAAACAGCAAAGATTAGAGGTCGAACTAAAAAATGCGACAAATAAAATTGATGAACAAAAACAACAATTAGAACAGCATTTTGAGCAATCCGCACAATTACTTGCAACACTTGCGGATGACTATAAAAAACTTTATAGCCATTTAGCTAAAAGTTCTCATACGCTATTGCCTGATGCGGGGAAAATTGAGTTTTTTACGCAGCCGCAAATAGAAAATAAAGTCCCTTCTGAAGATGATCAACCGAAAGATTACTCGGAAGGTTCATCGGGAATTATGAAGACAAACTAAAATCATCAACCCACTATTTCTGAAGGTCATAGTGGGTTTCTTTTTATAAATTGCAAATTTTTTAAAAAGTTTGACCGCTTGTTATTATTGATATTGCAGAGAAAGCCCCAGTGGTTCAAGCCATCGGCGTTCTTCCTCCAAATCCGCCGATACGAGAGGGTTTAGCCTTAAAAAATCAGGTTCAAATGTTAAATGCCATTCATGCTGTTGAATAGTTAGTTGCAAATGTTGAGGAACAAGTGTGGCTTGACGGGAGCGGTTTAACAGCACTGCAAGGCGGAATAAACGTAGTAAGGTTAGAATATCCCGATGTTGAAAGCGGTTGGTGCTACGAATATCGCTACGGTTAAAGCCTTTTAAATGAAAGCGCATTAATAACGCAAGTAAATTCTTCTGTTCAGCATCAAATCCCGGTAAATCAATGTGTGAAATAATATAAGCCGAATGACGATTCACGCCGTTATGATTAATCACAATACCGATTTCATGCAGTAAACTCGCCCACTTTAATATGGAACGTAATTCTTTAATTTGTTTGCGATTTTTCCATGTGCCGACTTGTTCGAATAAACGCATCGCCGTCTCTTTGACTCTTTTGGCTTGTTGTTGGTCAAGCTGAAATTGCCCTGCAAGTGCCTCAGCGGTACGTTGGCGAATATTCCCGACCTGAAACTGCTGCTCCAGCCCGTACATTACCCCTTCCCGTAAAGCGCCGTCAGAGTAACGCATGGATTCAATTTGGAAAGTATGGAAAAGCGCCAGTAAAATGGCTAATCCCGGCACTAATACATCGGCTCGTTCATCCAATAAACCGTTGAGTTGAATCTTATTCAGAGAATCACACTGCAAACAGATGTCAATAATGGCTTTAAGTCGGGCTTCGGTAATCACACCATCACGATAGCCATTGGCAATTAAAATTTTACTGACGGTTTTAATTGTCCCCGAAGAGCCTAATACGTGCTGCCAACCTAACTCACGGTATTCCCATGCCAAGTCTTCGATTTTCTCCATCGCCGTTTGGTAAGCCTGTGTAAAACGTTCCTCGGTCAGTTGCCCTTGTGGAAAAAAGCGTTTTGCGAAACTAACACACCCCATATGGCGGCTTTCAGCCCGAATCGGGGTGAAATCATCGCCAATGCTCATTTCTGTG
>JBGXMX010000147.1:0-4966 GCA_041809245.1 Glaesserella sp. | reverse complement strand
TGTGCCGACAAATTCCCGAATGCGGAAATTGATGCGGTTGATCTCTCCGTTGAGGCGTTAAATGTGGCTGAAATCAACATCGATCGACACAATATGGCTCATCGTGTATTCCCGTTCCAATCTGATCTGTTCAACGATTTACCACAAGATCGCTATGATTTAATCGTAACAAACCCGCCTTATGTGGATTTAGAAGATTTAAGCGATATGCCCGAAGAATTCCATCACGAACCCGAAATGGCATTAGGCTCCGGAGCGGACGGCTTGGACATTACCAAACGTATTTTGGCTCAAGCGGCGGATTTTCTAAACGATAACGGCGTATTGGTCTGCGAAGTGGGAAACAGTATGGTTCACCTCATTGACCAATTTCCAACGGTGCCATTTAATTGGTTAGAGTTTAAAAACGGCGGCTTGGGGGTATTTAGTTTAACAAAAGAACAGCTGGCGGCGAATCGGCATTTGTTTGTCTAAGAATAACTTTTTCTAATTTATTTCATCAAAAAAATTAAATTTCATTGCCATTTATCCTCTTTTTGGGTATATCTATACAACTAGATATGACCCCAAAAGAGGATAATTTTATGAGCCCACTTTATGCTTCAATGCGTAATAACATTCATATGCTAGGTGATTTTTTAGGAGAAACCATTCGTGATGCGCAAGGAAATGAGATCCTAGATTTAATTGAAAACATTCGCGTACTTTCACGAGCCTCTCGTGCAGGCGATGAAAAATCACGTGAGCAGTTACTTGATATTTTGGCTAATATTTCAACTGAGAATGTCATTCCCGTTGCTCGAGCATTCAGCCAATTCTTAAATCTCACGAATATTGCAGAGCAATTCCAAACGATCTCCCGCCATAGCCAAAATGCCTCTTTAGGCGAACGTTCTATGGGCGCTCTTTTTGCTCGGTTAAAAGAACAAAATGTTCCGGCGGAAAAAGTAATCGAAACGGTAGAAAAATTACTGATTGATTTGGTGTTAACCGCACACCCGACAGAAGTAACCCGTCGTTCTTTAGTCAATAAACACGTTGAGATTAACCGTTGCTTAAACCGTTTGGAACATAACGATTTAACGGACTCGGAAACCACCAAATTAAAACGTCGTTTAATGCAGTTAATTGCCCTTGCTTGGCATACTAATGAAATCCGCACCCAACGACCAACCCCGGTAGATGAAGCAAAATGGGGAATGGCGGTAATTGAAAACAGTCTTTGGAAAGCGGTACCTGATTTTTGCCGTCAAATCAACTTCCACCTTGAGAAAAATTTTGGTGTGCAACATCCGGTCGGTTTAGCGCCGGTACGTTTTTCTTCGTGGATGGGGGGAGACCGTGACGGTAACCCGTTTGTGACGGCTCAAACCACCCGTAAAGTGTTAAATATGAACCGTTGGAAAGCGGCGGAACTGTTTTTAGAAGATCTCAAATTCCTTGCCGATGAGCTGTCTGTTATTCACTGTACCCCTGAGTTCCGTGAAAAATATGGCGATCACTTAGAGCCTTACCGTGTTGTTGCGAAAGAGCTTCGTGCAAAACTAATTAAAACCGTCACCTATTACGGCGAATTGTTGGAAGGAAGAGCAATCGCTATTTCTGTAGACGAAATTCTCACTAAAGACGAACAACTGTGGGAGCCGCTCTATGACTGTTATCAGTCGCTTCACCAATGCGGTATGCGTATTATCGCTAATGGCGCATTACTTGATACCTTACGCCGGGTACGTTGTTTCGGTTTAGGATTATCACGTTTGGATATCCGCCAAGAAAGCACCCGCCATGCGATGGCAATTGCCGAAATTACCCGTTATATCGGCTTAGGCGATTACTCTCAGTGGACGGAAGATGATAAACAAGCTTTCCTTGTGCGTGAATTAAGTTCTCGCCGCCCGCTTGTCCCAACCAACTGGACACCAAGCCCTGAAACGAAAGAGATTTTAGATACCTGTAAAGTGGTGGCTAAACAACCTGAAGGCGTAATTTCCGCTTATGTTATCTCAATGGCTCGAGAGGCTTCCGACGTATTAGCCGTTCACCTGCTGTTAAAAGAAGCAGGTTGTAAAACGACAATTCCTGTATCACCTCTATTTGAAACTTTAGACGACCTCGATCATTGCGAAAAAGTAATGACCGATTTATTCAATATCGGCTGGTATCGTGGTGTTATCAACAATAAGCAGATGGTGATGATCGGCTACTCCGATTCGGCAAAAGATGCCGGAATGTTAGCCGCTTCATGGGCGCAATACCGTGCGCAAGAAGCGCTCGTGAACTTATGCGACAAATATAATATTGAACTTACCTTATTCCACGGACGCGGCGGTACGATCGGTCGTGGCGGAGCGCCTGCTCACGCAGCCCTGCTTTCCCAGCCGCCTCGCTCGCTGAAAAACGGCTTACGTGTTACGGAACAAGGGGAAATGATCCGCTTCAAACTCGGTTTGCCTGCGGTTGCGGTCGAAAGTTTAGATCTTTACGCCAGCGCAATTTTAGAAGCCAACCTCTTCCCGCCGCCGGAGCCAAAACAAGCGTGGCGAGATATGATGAACCAAGGCTCAGAGATCTCATGTGAAATTTATCGCGGTATCGTCCGTGGCGAACCTGATTTTGTGCCTTATTTCCGTGCGGCAACGCCTGAACAAGAACTCTCTAAATTACCGTTGGGCTCACGCCCGGCCAAACGTAACCCAAACGGTGGGGTAGAAAGTTTACGTGCAATTCCGTGGATCTTCGCTTGGATGCAAAATCGCCTGATGCTACCGGCTTGGCTTGGAGCGGGCGCTGCGTTACGCCAATTAATTGAACAAGGAAACGAAGCGTTACTCAAAGAGATGTGTAATCAATGGCCGTTCTTCTCAACACGTATCGGTATGTTAGAAATGGTGTTCAGTAAAGCGGATTTATGGCTTGCGGAACATTACGACCAACGCCTTGTACCACAACATTTACACCGTTTGGGTAAAGAGCTGCGTAACCAACTGCAGGCCGATATTAAAACCGTACTATCGCTTGCTCACGAAGGGCAGTTAATGGCGGATCTTCCTTGGATTGCAGAATCTATTGCACTACGCAACGTTTATACCGACCCGCTTAACTTACTGCAAGTCGAGCTTCTTCATCGCTTACGTGCTGAAGGAGACAATCCGAATCCTGCGTTAGAACAAGCCTTGATGATCACCATTACAGGTATTGCTGCGGGAATGCGTAATACCGGCTAACCATCGGCATATTGCAAATTTTTTGAGAGATCAGACCGCTTGTACGAGCGGTCTGATTTTATTTTCTTGAAACAGCAATGGGATAGCCATAAAATGCCCGTCATTAACCCGTTAACCCTCTCGCCTTTGTAGCAGGAAAATTACATGAAATTACAACAACTTCGCTATATTGTTGAAATTGTCAATCAAGACTTAAATATCACCGAAGCTGCTGAAACCTTATATACTTCCCAACCCGGTATTAGCAAACAAGTTCGTCTGCTTGAGAACGAATTAGGCATTAACATTTTCAAACGCAACGGAAGGCATATTCAAGGTCTTACCCCAGCGGGTGAACGGATCGTTGCCATCGCACGTGAATTATTGGTGAAAGCGCAAAGTATCAAAGCTGTTGCCGAAGAGCAAACCTGCCCGAATAAAGGGGTTTTGCGTATTGCAACCACCAACACCCAAGCCCGTTATATGCTGCCCGATGTGATTGAAAAATTTAAGGCGAAATATCCGGATGTCAGCCTCCACCTTCATCAAGGCTCCCCTCATCAAATTTATGATGCGCTACTTGCCGGTGAAGTGGATTTAGCCATTACCACAGAAGCACAATATCTGTTTGAAAATGCGGTTTTACTGCCTTGCTATTTATGGAATCGTTCGGTCATTGTAAAACCGGATCATCCCTTAGCAAAACCTAGGAAACGAAATCACCCTTTAACTGTCCAAGCACTAGGTAAATACGATCTGATTACCTATACCTTTGGATTTACCGGGCGATCCGATTTAGATCATGCTTTTAACCGAGTCGGAATTCTGCCCAATATTGTATTTACCGCCACCGATGCGGACGTGATTAAAACCTATGTTCGCCTAGGATTAGGCGTGGGGATTATGGCATCTATGGCATACACGCCTGAAGATACGGATTTGGTTGCCATTGATGCAAGCCACTTATTTCAACCGAGTATGACACAAATCGCCTTTAAACGAGGCACATTCTTACGCAATTATATGTATGACTTTATTCAATTTTTCTCGCCGCACTTGAGCCGGGAAATTGTCGAAAAAGCAGAGCAATTACGTGATAATAGTGCTATCGCACGTTTGTTTGAACATACTAAACTAGAGGAAAAATAATGCAGTTACTCAATAAGATCTTTATCGGCATTGTATTTGTATGCGGATTTATTTCAGCCGCTTTTGCAGATGAATACCGAATTAAATATAGCTCGAATTATTTAATGCCCGCCTATGTCAATTTTAAAAATGACGGAAAACAATATACGATACAGGCTAAAATTAACGTGCCGCTGTACAATATTGTTTTTTCTACGCAAGGTTATGAAAAAAATGAACAATTTCATATGTTAAGCTATAGAGATATTAGAAACGGAAAGACTTATGCTATGGCCGAATTAGATTCAAGTTCTATCCAATACGGTAAAGTCAAAGATCCTTTGAAAAAAGAAGCTTTAACATTACCAACCTTTGATCTTTTCAGTGTCGCATTTCAGTTAAGTTATTTTGATCAATTACCGCAAAGTTTTCAAACCACAAACGGTAAAAAATTATATCCTACGGAAAATGTCGTACTAAATAAAACAGCAAAAACCGTCAAGCAGAAAGGACAAACTTTTGAAGAGATCACCTATAAATTTAAAACCAATGATAATAAAGAGATTGTGGTGAAAAAATTTATCGGTGAAAAATTTCCGCGATATATTTCTTATAGTCGTGACGGTGATAACTAT
>JBGXMX010000146.1:0-7215 GCA_041809245.1 Glaesserella sp. | reverse complement strand
GTTTAAATTATAGTAAAATCCCGCCTGTTCTCATTGGGGTGCTTTGTAACAAAGGCTGAGAAATACCCATAGAACCTGATCTGACTAATATCAGCGTAGGGATTTGAGACAGACAATCTATATCCGCCTGTTTTAGATCCTTCTATTTTCACTTTTAGAAGGAGTTATCCATGAAATTCAATCTTTTTGCCCTTTCTGCGTTAGCCGTTGCAACCACCGCTTTTGCTCAACAGCCGACACTCACGGTTTACACCTATGATTCTTTTGCATCCGAATGGGGGCCTGCTAGCAAATTAGAAACGCTATTTGAATCACAATGTCAATGTGATCTGAAATTCATGCCTTTTGAAGATGGTGTGACGATGTTTAACCGCATTCGCTTGGAAGGCAATAAAACCAAAGCCGATGTTATGCTCGGCATTGATAATTTTGTCATGCCCGAAGCGGAAAAATCCGGCTTGTTCGTTGAACACCATGTGCAAAATTCTGCTAATAACTTACCGCTTGTGTGGCAAAGCAATACCTTCTTGCCTTACGATTTTGGTGAATATGCCTTTATTTACAATAAAGAAAAAGTCAGCAATCCGCCAAAAAGCTTAAAAGAGTTAGTCGAACGTCAAGATTTGAAAGTGATTTATCAAGATCCACGTACCAGTACCGTAGGCCGTGGTTTATTGTTCTGGGTGAACCAAGTTTATGGCGAACAGGCAGAATCCGCTTGGCAAACTTTAGCCAAACATACGGTTACCGTCGGGAAAGGCTGGTCGGAAACCTACGGCGCATTTTTGAAGGGGGAATCAGATCTCGTATTAAGCTACACCACTTCACCCTTGTATCATCAATGGCATGAACAAACAGATAAATATGTCGCAGCGGATTTTGCCGAAGGGCATTTAGTGCAAGTGGAAGTCGCAGCGATTACCAAAACCAGTAAACAACCTGAGCTTGCTCGCCAATTTTTACGCTTCTTACAACAGCCAGAGGCACAGAAAATCATCTCTTATCACAATGTGATGAAACCGGTGGTTAATACCGATGTTGATCCGTTGTTTAAAACATTGCCAAGTTATCAAACGATTCCTTTTACACAACCAAATATTGATGTAGTAAAACAGTGGTTAGCCACGTGGCAGCAGTCGGTGAAAAAATAAATCAACATAGGGGCGATCGGCATGCTCGCCCTTATTTTTTAACGAGATAAGTTCACGCTGTTGCGAAGTTTTGCACAGGTGAATTTTGTCAAGCCAAAAGATTTAAATAATTTTTGGTTTTTTTGAAACAGATCACTAGTCAAAACATAACTTATTGATTTTTAAAGACAAGTTATTTTGTATCCAATTGTAAATGATCGCCGAGAAAGCCATATATCATCAAGGATCCGAAGAGTTTCCCAAAAGTAATCCACAAAGTTATCCACAGGCTGTGTGGATAGAAAAAGCCTTATTTCTTCACTGATTTTATGAACAGTAATGGGGGGCGATGTTGGAGATCTTTAAATTCATTATGCCATTCAACTTGATCGGCAAGCATAGGTTCTTCCACTTGTTCAATAGTGAAATTGCTTTGAATAAGGGTATTTAAAATCGTGGCGGTTGTACGGTGGTAAGTTTTAAAGGATTGCTGAAACCAATTACGATTACGCTCACCTTCATCACGGTAATAATTCAAGCGGTACGCCACTTGTTGCTTATTGATTTTTTCCCAACGTTCACCTTCTTTAAAGCAAGTGACAATCGGATGTTCTTGAGAAAAAATTAGTGTCCCCTGCGGTTTTAACTTTGCTGAAATTTGTGTCAATAAATCGGCTAAATCTTTTACATAATGAAAAGCAAAAGAGCTGGTGACCACATCAAAACCGCTTTCTTCAATCTCGGATAACGCTTCCATTGGCAAGCAATAAAAGCGGTAAGCGGTCGGATCTACGCCATTTTTTGCAAAATCTTTTTCAGCTTGTTCAAGCATAGATTGAGATAAATCTAAGCCGACAACATTTTTCGCCCCCAGAGCGATATAATGCAACAAATGCCCACCAGCCCCACAACCTAGATCCAGCACTTTTTTTCCGTTCAGATCAGGTAAAAGTGAAAACATCGTCGGCTTTTCCACCACTTCATTGAGACTTATCGGGTTTTCACGCAGTTTAAGATAGCGTTCAAAGAAAATCGGGTTGTCGTAAATACTAGCCGTCATTTGCAAAAAATCTCTCAAATCCTACCGCTTGTAAATATCTTCACCATCACGGCGAGTTTTCAAAATACGCAAGATCCAAACATATTGCTCCGGATTCTTCGGCACAAAGTACTCAATTACTTCGTTCATTTGACGAGCTGATTGTTGCTCATCACCAGCAAATTCAAGGGGTGGCAGAATTTCAATTTGATAAACACCTTTTTCTGCATTGTAAATCGGGAACATTGGGATCACGACCGCATTTGCCACACGAGCCATTTTCGCCAACCCCGGCAATGTCGCTTTTTCAGTCGCAAAAAACGGTACATAAACACTCAATGCTTCTCCAAAATCTTCGTCGGGTAAAAAATAACCTAAATTACCTTTACGCACATCATTTAAAAAGGGTTTAATCCCGTTTTGACGAGTGTGCATTTTGCCGCCGAAGCGTTCGCGGGTACGATTCCAAAGCCAATCAACAAGGGGATTATGGTGTGGGTTATACATTGATACCATCGGCATTCCGTAGGTATGCATAATAATCCCCGACGCATCAATCGACCAAGTATGTGGTACAAGTAAAATGACATTTTTACCGTTCTCTCTAGCTTCTCTTACAATCTCTAAGCCCGAAAACTCGCTACGTTTTTGAATATGTTCAACGGGACGTAAGGCAATTTCGCCAATGCCTAACATCGTTTGAGCTACGGTAATAAACATTTTTTCAATCACATCTGAGCGCTTTTCTTCCGACCAATCGGGAAAACAGTAGCGTAAATTAGTATCCGCTCGATGATATTGCTTTTTCCCTTTCAGTTTTTTCGCAACGATTTTCCCGACCCAAGTCGCCAACTTATCACGCCAGCGAAATGGCATATAAGCCAAAATCACTAATCCCAAAATACCCAGCCAAATTCCCCAATACTTTGGGTGTAAAAAGGCTTTTTGGAACTGATGTTGATAACCTACTCGATATGTTTCACGCTCTGACATTCTTCCGCCCTATTTCTTACGGTCGATAATATTTTTCACCGCCAAAATCAAACCCAAGCCAATAAACGCCCCCGGCGGTAAAATGGCTAATAGCAAGCCTGAATCTAAATGAAGCAGATCCATTCGTAACGATTTTGCCCAACTGCCCAGCAATAAATCCAAGCCGTCAAACAGTGTACCGTTACCGATAATTTCTCGTATCGCCCCAAGCACCACAAGGCTTAACGTCATCCCCAGCCCCATTGCAAAACCGTCAAAAGCCGAATGGGCGACACTGTTTTTTGACGCAAAGGCTTCCGCCCGACCAATGACGATACAGTTTGTCACAATCAACGGCACGAAAATCCCCAAGGATTGATACACAGGAAAGGCAAAAGCATTCATTAACAACTGAATAGTCGTCACTGCCGTCGCAATAATCATCACATAAATCGGAATACGAATATCGTGCGGAATCACCTTACGGAACAAGGAAATGATCGTATTTGTAATGGTCAAAACCAGTAAGGTGGCTAATCCTAAACCTAAGGCATTTGTGACATTATTCGACACTGCCAACAACGGACACAATCCAAGTAGCTGAACTAAAGTCGAGTTATTTGTCCACACACCTTGTGTAAATAAATTTTTCCAAACAGACGGCTCAACCGCTTTTGGTGTTTCATCTATTTGAGTAATCGGGATTTGGGTTTCTGTTGTCATAAATTTACTCGAACCGTTTTCCTTTAAAATAATAAATCTTATCTTGCTCGCTAATTTCTCGTAATACACGGCAAGGATTACCTACTGCAATGCAATTATCAGGAATATCTTTAGTGACTACACTACCTGCCCCAATCACCACATTATTACCAATAGTCACATTTGGCATTACCACCGAATTACCACCAATCCACACATTATTTCCAATGGTAATCGGCATGGCAAATTCAATGCCACTATTGCGTTTTTCCGCATCAATCGGGTGAGTTGCAGTGAATAATGACACATTAGGAGCAAACATCACATTATCGCCAATGGTAATCTTGGCACAATCCAACATCGTACAGTTATAGTTTGAATAGAAATTTTTACCGAATGAAATGTTATAACCGTAATCACAACGGAAAGGCATTTCAATATGAAAATCGTCCTGCTCACAACGAAATAACCGTTTTAACAGCAATGTCCGTTCTGCAAGCCTACTTGGTTTAAGTTGAGCTAACTCAAAACATAAATCCTGTGCAGTTATTCTATCTTGTTTCAATTGTGGATCAGCTGGGGCATAAAGTTGTCCGCTAATCATTTTTTGATATTCACTTTGCATTATCGACAACTCTCAAATTGTTCAACCATCTCTGGCTTTTGCTTTAACTGAGTAATCACCCATTTTGCACTTTGGCGAACATTATTCACCACTGCTCTTGGCGTAATGGTCGCACCGGTAAACTGATCAAAGGTACCGCCATCTTTTTTTACCGCCCATTCGCCTTCATTCTCTAAGCTAAATTTGCGGTTGGTAAAGCTGTAAATCCAATCGTCAATTCGGGTTTCGATCTTATCCCCCAGCCCAGGGGTTTCTTTATGGGCAAGGGTTCGCACGCCTAGTACCGTGCCGTCAGGTTGAATACCCATCAACAACACAATATTGCCCGAATAGCCGTCTGGAGCGGTCGCTTGAATAGCATAAGCGGTCAGATCCGAGCCTTTTTTTGCCATATAGATTTTATTTAAAAACGGGGCTTCAGGAAGTTTAACCACTTTGCAGGTTGCCAATAAATCATTATCAAAATGCACTTGTGGCACAACTTCTATCAATAATTGTCGTTGCTGTTCTGCCGTAACCGCATCAATTCGACTTTTAGTCAGCAGATAAACGCCCGTTGAAACCGCCGTACAGAGTAAGGCTATCGCCCCTAAAATCAGGGCGTAACGTGTGATAATCACTGATGTTTTCATTGTTTCCGTCCTAATTTTGTACCGTATAAACGGGGTTGAGTATAGTGGTCGATTAACGGCACACAGATATTTGCCAACAAGACCGCAAACGCTACGCCGTCAGGATAATTGCCATAATAACGGATTAAATAAACCAACAAACCGACCAACGCCCCGAAAATCAGTTTACCTTTTGGCGTGATTGAAGCGGTGACAGGATCGGTCGCAATAAAGAACGCCCCGAACATCATCGCCCCACTAAATAACTGAGCTTGAGCCGTCCAGCGAGCCGTTTCCGACACAAAATCTGTCGCAAAGCTCAATAAAGCAAAAGTCCCTAACATTGCCATAGGAATTTGCCAATGAATAATTCGCTTATAAATCAATAACAAACCGCCAAGCAAAAAGGCTAAATTCACTTGCCCCCAACCGCCGACCAGCACCTCAGCAAAGAGTTTCTCTAACTGAATACCTAAGGTCACATTATCTTTAATGCTATTCATCGCTTGTTTTGAGCCGTCTAACACTGTCGCAGACGACACGCCATCGACACTTTGAATAAGTTGATGAACACTAAAACCGTCCGTAGTGACATTCGCAAAAATCAGCGAAAAACTATCCGCTAACGTTGGCGGTTCGTTCAACAACGCCAACGGTGGCAACCACGCCGTCATCTGCACAGGGAATGAAACCAACAACAACGCATAGCCAATCATCGCAGGGTTAAATAAATTCTGCCCCAAACCGCCATAAACGTGCTTTGCCAGCAACAACGCCACAATCACACCAATCACAATCACCCAATAAGGTGCATAGGGCGGAATAGCCATCGCCAAAATCAATGCGGTCAAAATCCCCGACAAATCCGCCAAATAGAAAGCGGTCGCTTTACCACGCAATTTTGCCACGGCAATTTCAATCACCACCGCCAAGCCAATCGCCAAGGTAGCCTGAATTAACACCCCATAACCAAAAAAATACCACTGCACAACCAACGCAGGCAACATCGCCCCAATCACCCACAGCATAAAATTTGCCGTCAGGTTGTTGGAATGTGTATGGGGGGAACTGATCATTTTAAACATCAAATGTTTCCTTTATATCGTCTAAATTTGCTAAATCTTCGGCAAATGCATATTAAATTTAATCGTGAGCATTCGGATTGCAATTACCGTCGTTACCGTTGCCACATCAATCCAATTACTTTCAAATCCGGCATCACGGAACAAAATAAAAATAATACCGCCAACAAGACTTGCGGTTACATACACTTCTTTTTGTAAAATAATCGGCACTTCGTTGCGTAAAATATCCCGAATAAGCCCACCAAAACAGCCTGTCACGCCACCTAAGGCGACACAAATTAACGGGTGCAAACCAAAATCCAGTCCTTTTTGCACTCCAATCACAGTAAACACGCCCAAGCCAATCGCATCAAAAATCAACAAGCCTTTTTTCCAATAATCACGGTCGATCTGATTTTTCAAAATCGCCACAATCACCACCGCCACCGAAATCATCAACACATAAATTGGCTGTTTCATCCAAAACACAGGGGTACTGCCGATCATCACATCACGCAAAGTTCCACCGCCCACGCCTGTCACAAAAGCTAACACAAACATACCGAAAATATCCATTTTGTGCTGGCGTGCCGCAATCGCCCCTGAAATCGCAAAAACAATCGTACCAATCAAGTCTTGAATAAACAAAAACGACCACGGAAATGGGGGAAATAATTCGTTCATTTGTGTTCCTTAATTATTAGTTCATTTACTTGTGTCACTTTCATAACAATGATGTCTGTGGGGACAAATCTTTTATCTAGTAGGGACGCCACGCTTGGCATCCATCAATATAGACTTTACGCAAATTGAGATAACGGACGCCAAGCGTGGCGTCCCTACTATGCTAACTTTCGGCAGACAGTGTCTGCCGAATTTATAAACCACTGCTCACACATTCATATAATGTTAATTTCTATCTACTATGCTATTTCTGTGCTTCTTTTTTTGCCTTTGCCCTTGCAATCGCTGCTGCAACAGCCGCTTTTCTTGGGTCTTCTGCAACTTCAGCTTTTGCAACATTTTCATCTGAAGTCACCGCTTGTTGAGCTTCTTTCTTCGCTTTTGCTCT
>JBGXMX010000145.1:0-4732 GCA_041809245.1 Glaesserella sp. | reverse complement strand
CTGACGAAGTTCCTGCGTTACCCGTTCATCGGCATCCAGCCAAAGAACATAGTCGCCGGTGACATATTGTTGGGCGAGTTGGCGCTGTTTGCCAAAGCCTTGCCAATCGGTGTTTTCATAAAACTTTGCGCCGTAACTGAGGGCAATTTCTTTGGTGTTATCGCTACTTCCCGAGTCTAAAATAACAATCTCATCCACCCAGTCTTTGACTGTTTCTAAGCATTGAGCGAGATCTTGTGATTCGTTTTTAACAATCATTGCAACACTAAGGGTCGGCATACATGATCCTTTTTTTCAAGTTAAGTAAGTTTGGCTAGTTTAGCACATCTTTAACTTTAAAAATCAGCCTAAGTATGCTATTTTCTACGCCGATTTTTTTAGCATACAAGGCAATTTCAATGTCAATTAATTTAACCACAAAACAGAAACAATATTTAAAAGGGCTGGCTCATCATTTAAATCCCGTCGTGATGCTTGGTGCTAACGGCTTAACCGAAGGCGTGTTGGCCGAAATCGACAATGCGTTAGATCATCACGAATTAATTAAAGTGAAAATCGCAGGAGCGGATCGTGAGATGAAACAATTAATTATTGATGCGATTGTACGTGAAACCAAAGCGGCGGAAGTACAAACCATCGGACATATTTTGGTGCTCTATCGCCAAAGTGAAGAGAAGAAAATCAGCTTGCCGAAGGCGACTAAAGCGATTTAATTTGCAAAATTTTGATGGAAACTGACCGCTTGTTGTCGCAAGCGGTTTTTTTATGAAGGAATGTTCCGTGGTAAAAAAACTTTCATTTTTGACTTTTTTAATGTTATTGATTCCATTAACGGCTTGGATTATCGGTTGGCAATGGAACTTACAAACCAACTCGGGCTTTAGTCTTTTTGATTGGGCGTTATTCGTATTAACCGAAACAGGTTCAACGCCCTATGCGTTAATTACTTGCGTGCTGTTTATGCTGTGGTTGATGCGACTGGCTCGTTCTCGCTATTCTTGGCTTTTAGTCGGGTTTATTTGTGCGACTTCGGTGGTGGGGACGCAGGCCATTAAAGAAGGAGCAAAGGCGGTATTTAAAGAGCCGCGTCCGTTCGTAACTCAGATGTTCCAAGCGGATACGCAAGCATTTTATGCTTTACCTAAAGAAGAGCAAGCCGTAGCCGTGTTAAAATTTGTACAGCCTGACAATCAATTTGTGGTTGAACACCAAGCCGATGAACTGGGATACTCGTTCCCGTCCGGGCATACCATTTTTGCCGTTTCGTGGATGTTAATGTTTGCCGGTTTATTGTTTGGAGTACGTGGACAAGCGGTCGTTTTTGCACAGATTTTTGCAATTTTATGGGCGGGTTTGATGTTGATCAGTCGTTTGCGTTTAGGAATGCATTATCCTATCGACCTGTTTGTCAGTACCTTGATTGCGTGGGTTTTCCACTTGGTCATCTTCTTATGGGCAATTCCTTTCTTAGAAAAACGGACATTATTTAAAAAGCGAGGCTAACTATGGTTTATTACGGTTTAGATATTGGCGGCACAAAAATTGAGTTGGCTGCTTTTAACGAAAAATTAGAGAAATTACACAGCGAACGTGTCCCGACGCCGCAAACCAGCTACGAGGATTGGTTAAGAACCGTAGAAACTTTGGTGCGCAACGCCGATACGAAGTTTGGCGTACAAGGCAGAGTGGGGTTAGGCGTGCCGGGTTTTGTTAATCATAAAACAGGCATTGCAGAAATTGCGAATATTGCGGTAGTTCACGGCAATAAAATTATTCAAGATTTGGAAGAACGCTTAGGGCGTGAAGTGCGTGTTGAAAACGATGCGAACTGCTTGGCTTTATCGGAAGCGTGGGATGAAAGCAATCTGCAATATCCAACAGTACTCGGTTTTATTATCGGAACAGGTTTTGGCGGCGGTATCGTATTAAACGGTAAAGCGCACTCAGGTCAAATCGGTATGGCAGGCGAGGTTGGACATATTCAGCTTAACTATCACGCCTTGAAATTGCTCGGTTGGGATAAAGCCCCTATTTATAAGTGTGGTTGTGGTAATACCGCTTGTTTGGACAGCTATATCTCAGGACGTGGTTTTGAGATGCTTTACAATGATTTGGTCGGTGATGCGATTGATGCGAAAACCATTATTCATCGTTTCTATGCTCAAGATGAGAAAACCGTGGCTTTTGTTGAGAAATACATTGAGTTAATGGCGATTTCGGTAGCAAATTATATTACGGTGCTTGATCCGGATATGATCGTCTTCGGCGGCGGTTTGTCTAACTTTGATTATATTTATGAAGCACTGCCAAAAGCGTTACCAAAATATTTATTGCGTACCGCAGAAGTACCGGTGATCAAAAAAGCTATCCACGGCGACTCAAGCGGCGTACGTGGAGCAGCCGCGTTATTCTTGAAATAGTAGGTCGGGCATTTATGCCCGACAATTATTTATAGAATACAGAAAAGTCAGGCATTTATGCCCGACAATTTTTTATAAAATACAGCAAAGTCAGGCATTTATGCCCGACAATTATTTATAGAATACAGAAAAGTCAGGCATTTATACCCGATAATTTTTTATAAAATACAGCAAAGTCAGGCATTTATGCCCGACAATTTTTTATAAGATACAGCAAAGTCAGGCATTTATGCCCGACAATTATTTATAGAATACAGTAAAGTCAGGTATTTATGCCCGACAATTTTTTATAAAACACGGCAATGTCGGGCATAAATGCCCGACCTACGGAAAATAAATATGCTTCAGATTACCCCAATTCCCGCCCTTTCTGATAATTACATTTGGATTTTACAAAAAAGAGAGCCAAGCGATTATTGTCGATCCAGCAGAGGCTCAGCCTGTATTCGCTTTTCTTGCAAAACATCAGTTTAATCCGACCGCTATTTTGCTTACCCATAATCATCACGATCATACCGATGGTGTTGCCGGCTTAGTGGCACAATTTCCCGATATACTTATCTATGGCTCGGAAGAAGTCAGCCAATTTGCCAATCATATTGTTTACCCTGAGCAACAGTTTGAGCTGTTAGGGCTAAAGGTGCGAGTGATTGAGAGTGCAGGGCATACGGCTCAACATATTAGCTATTTGGTCGATAATGAATATCTGTTTTGTGGAGATGCGTTATTTTCAGGCGGGTGCGGTCGGGTGTTTACAGGAAATTACCAAGCACAATTTGAGGCGTTGCAACGTTTTAAGGCCTTGCCTGATTTTGTGCAAGTCTATGCTGGTCATGAATATACTCAGAGTAATCTCAAATTTGCCGAAACGGTGATGGCAACGAGCTGCGTGTTAATGGAATATCAAGAACGAACCGATATTTTGCGTTCACAGCATAAGCCGACCTTACCCAGCACAATCGGTATTGAAAAACAGATTAATCCGTTTCTACAAGCGGTCACATTAGACGAATTTATTGCAATGCGTCAGAAAAAAGATCATTTTTAATCTTCATTTCACATAAAAGCGAATAGCGAGGCAGATTGTGAATTCCACAATTTGCTATCCTATGGTATAGTTATCGTCATTTTTCATTCATCTCAATTTATTATTAAGTGGGTAAATTCCTGTGAATATTGATCTTCAAAATATGCCGCAACACGTTGCAATTATTATGGACGGCAATGGGCGTTGGGCTAAACAACAAGGGAAATTACGCATATTCGGACATCAAAACGGCGTGAAAGCGGTACGTTCTGCGGTAAATTTTGCAGCCAAACACGGAATTAAGGTGCTGACTCTTTATGCGTTTAGTAGCGAAAATTGGTCAAGACCTGAGGCTGAGGTATCTGCGCTGATGACGCTATTTATGAAAGCACTCGAATCGGAAGTTAAAAAATTACATAAAAATAATATTCGACTCAAAATTATTGGTGATAAATCAGCTTTTAGTGAAAGTTTGCAAAATCGTATTGCTCAATCGGAAGCATTAACTGCGAATAATACCGGCTTAATTTTAAATATTGCAGCTAATTACGGCGGTTATTGGGATATTACTCAAGCGGCCCAGAAAATGGCTCTACAAGTGAAAAACGGCGAGCTTGCCGTTGAAGATATTATGCCTGACTCTTTCCAACGTCATTTAGTCACTGAAGATCAGCCTCAGGTTGATTTGTTAATTCGTACCAGCGGCGAACAGCGGATCAGCAATTTTTTATTATGGCAAATCGCTTATGCCGAATTAGTGTTTACCCCTGTTTTATGGCCGGATTTTGATGATAAGGCGTTTACAGAGGCGGTTATTGCTTACCAACAACGTGATCGCCGTTTTGGTGGTTGTTAATTTATAAGGAAAATTCAATGCTTAAAGAACGTGTCCTTTCAGCAATCGTAATGATTATTTTAGCGGTGGTGGCGTTATTTTGGCTTTCGCCGTTGCCGTTTACGATTGGCTTATCGGCGATTATCGTACTGGGTATGTGGGAATGGGCGCAATTCGCAGGGTTTAAACGCCCGATAGCACGAGCCATTGTCGCTTTTGTCGTGACCTGTTTATTAATTTTCCCCATCATTGCAGGAACTTCTTATATTCAAGCTACACGTTTTTTAACCGATGAAACCACACCATTACTCTTTGTCGGCGGATTTTGGTGGTTAATCGCTTTTGTTTTGGTGGTCAGTTACCCGAAATCGGCAGATATTTGGGCTAAATCGGTCGCCGCCAAATTTATTTTCGGTTTCTGTACCTTAATTCCGTTTTTAATCGGCACAT
>JBGXMX010000144.1:0-19532 GCA_041809245.1 Glaesserella sp. | reverse complement strand
CAATTAGCGGTTGATGTGGGTCGTGAAAAAACGTTGTTTATGCACTTAACCCTTGTGCCATATATCCCAACGGCAGATCAATACATCCGGTTGAATACCGATAGAGAGCAACTCTTTCACTGAGTGCTGTGTTGGCTTGGTTTTCACTTCACCTGCCGTTGGGATATATGGCACAAGGGTTAAGTGCATAAACAACGTTTTTTCACGACCCACATCAACCGCTAATTGACGTAATGCTTCTAGAAACGGTAGTGATTCAATATCACCTACTGTGCCACCCACTTCAACGATTGCAACATCGTGACCTTTACCGCCTTCAATCACGCGTGCTTTGATTTCGTTCGTAATATGTGGAATTACTTGGATTGTTGCACCTAAATAATCACCACGACGCTCTTTACGCAAAACTTCTGAGTAGATCTTACCGCTTGTAAAGTTGTTCGCTTTGGTCATTTTGGTACGGATAAAACGCTCATAGTGACCTAAGTCTAAATCCGTTTCTGCACCGTCTTGAGTCACGAATACTTCACCGTGTTGCGTTGGACTCATCGTACCCGGGTCGACATTGATATAAGGATCGAGCTTCATAATAGTGACATTTAAGCCACGCGCTTCAAGAATTGATGCTAACGACGCAGCCGCAATGCCTTTTCCTAAAGAAGAAACAACACCGCCCGTCACGAAAATATAATTCGTTGCCATTTTGTCTGCCTTTTATGTGATAAATAGAGTTGAAATTCGGAATGGAATAAACCATCAGGACGGGAGCGTAGTTTACAGCAAAACGCTCCGTTAAGCTAGGGCGAGCCCTTATTTTGTTTTTTCATTGCTGAGTACATGCTCCGCACAAGCAAACGCCGACGACCACGCCCATTGAAAATTATAGCCGCCAAGCCAGCCTGTCACATCAAGTACTTCACCGATAAAATATAAGCCTTGCACGTTTTTGGCTTCCATGGTTTTGGACGAAATATAATCGGTATCAACGCCACCCATTGTGACTTCAGCGGTACGGTAGCCTTCAGTACCGTTGGGTAAAAACTGCCAGTGATGAATAAAGTGATCTAAAAAGGCAAGATCGGCTTTGTTCAGTTGAGCGATGATCTGATCTTTGATCATCTGTTGCTCGACCCACAGTTCGACTAGTTTTTTCGGTAAATATCGAGATAATACGGTTTTTAACTGCAATTTCGGCGAAGATTGACGCAGTTCGTTCAAAATATCAAGGATAGAGGCGGACGGCAGTAAATCAATTTCCACCGTTTCACCCAAATCCCAGTAGTTTGAAATTTGTAGAATAGCAGGTCCGGATAAGCCACGATGGGTAAACAACATCTGATTGCTAAAGGTTTTATTACGGTTGCTTACGCTAACGGGTAAAGCGATACCAGATAAAGTAGCGAAGATCTTATCACTCTCTTTCCAAGTAAACGGCACAAGGCTTGCACGAACAGGGATAACGGGAATACCAAACTGCTCGGCAATTTTATAACCGAATGGGCTTGCTCCTAAGCCAGCCATTGACAAACCGCCGGTTGCAATAATTAGATTTTCCGTTTGATAGCTTTCACAAGCGGTCTGAATCTGGAAAAAATTTGCAGATTTTTCGATGGAACTGACCGCTTGTCGAAGCCGAATATCTACGTTGCCTTTCTCACATTCGGCTTGTAGCAGATCGACAATCTGTTGCGAACTTTCATCGCAGAACAGTTGCCCTAACTCTTTTTCGTGATAACAAATGCCGTAGCTTGCCACCAGCGAAATAAAATCCCAGTTGGTATAGCGGGCAAGTGCCGATTTGACGAAATGGCGATTTTGGCAAATATAATGGTTAGGGGTGACATCTAAATTGGTGAAATTACAAAATCCACCACCCGACATTAAAATCTTTCGCCCGATTTTTTTGCCGTTATCCAGCACCAGCACCGATTTTCCCCCTTGCCCGATCTGTGCTGCACAAAATAAACCTGCCGCTCCGGCACCGATGATGATTGCATCAAATTGTTTCATATCGCCCTTTTCATTTTGAAATTATTATGGTTACCGCTAAAATAGCGTATCTCTCGCTATTTTATACCGATTATGTTAAAAAATCCCCTGATCCTTAATCTTCTTTATGTACTTGCTATCGGATTAAACATTGTCTTTCTTCGCTATTTCAGCCTACATATTGATGCGTTAAACAATAATGGGGTGCGATTTACAGTGGGTGGATTGGTGCTACTTGGGTTAGTTTGGCTAAAGCACCGCTATGATTTTCGTAAATTAATCGAAACACCTAAATTAGCCCTGATTGGCGTACTGATGGGCGTGATGATGTGCGGCAATATGTACTTTTGGCTGAAAGGTGTGGCATTAACTAATGCGGTGACGGCGTCTGTTTCTGGGGTTTTGGCGATGCCTTTTGGGATTGCTATCGCTGGAATCTTCTTCCAAGATGAACGGCAAAAGCTCAAAAATAAAACCTTTTGGCTTGGAAGTTTATTGACGATTTTAGGGGCATTGGGCTTTGTCTGGTATGGCAAGCAGATCGAAGTAGGGGAATATTTTCTACAGGGTTCTTTTTTCTTATTGCTCTCTATTTTAATCCGAAACGTGCAAAACTTAATGGTGAAATTCGTTAATAATCAGATAAATGTTTTCACGTTAAGTTTTCTGACTTCATTTACGGCAGGCGTATTAAGCCTACTCTTAAGCCAACAAAGCGGCAAATTACCCGAATTAACTCAAATCTCTACGTTCTTATTGATTAGCCTGATTTTAGTCGGTATTTATGCCATAGGCGCTGGTATGGTACTAACTTTCCATGTAATTCAGCAACAAGGCATTATCACTTACCAAGTACTTGAATTATTAATGCCGATTTCGACCGCATTTATTGCTTATCTGTTGTTGGGTGAAACTATTTCCCCCATGCAGTTTGTTTTTGCAGGTATTGTGATTGTTGGGGCAAGTATGGCGTTGGGATTAATCCATAAAAACAATAAAAATAGTGGATAAATCCGTTACTCAGACTGATGACAAACCATCCATAAATCAACTGAACTATGATGGCGCTCGTTTGTAACGAGTGCCTTTTATCACATGTGATGATGTATTTCAGCACACGTTAAAAACGTGCGCTATCGAAAGTCAATCACCACTGCTTAGATGACTTTATCAACAATCTGAATAGAGGATAAATCCGCTACTTTTACAAATTTCAGGCTGCCGACTGAAAATAATTAATAGGCTTGAGGAGCAATTTGCGGCTCAAGTATGCTCGTAAGTTTACGTGTTAAATATTTTAACAACACACCATAAGCCGGTACAAAAAATGCCGTACAAATCACCAATTTAAATAAATAGTCTACAAAAGCGATATGTTGCCAATTCGCCGCCATAAATTCATCCGAACTGGCATGGAATGCAATGGAGAAAAACAAAACAGTGTCTATGGCATTACCGACAAACATTGAAGACGTCGGCGCAACCCACCATGTTTTCAATTTGCGTAATTTGTCGAATACAAAAATATCCATCAATTGCCCAAACGCATAGGCGGCAAAACTTGCCAATGCAATACGGAAAACAAACATATTAAACTCGCCTAATGCCGCCCAGCTCGTCCACACACCGTTTTGAAACAGTACTGACAAACCGTATGACAATAACAGTGCAGGGAACATCACAAAGAAAATAATACGTCGTGCCAGCTGTTTACCGAAAATACGCACCGTCAAATCGGTTGCTAAAAAAATAAACGGAAATGTCAGCGCCCCCCAAGTCGAATGGACTTCAAAGCCGTAAGGTAATGTCACTGTAAACGGATATTGCACTAAATAGTTACTTGAGGCTATCACGGCAATGTGAAAAAAGATCAGCCAAAATAAGGCATTAGATTGTTGTTGAGTTGAAAATTGATACATAAAAATTCCTAGTTTTGTTATCGCGGGATGGTTACGAACCGCGTTGGTGTTTAAAATTTCAGGCAGCCTGAAAATTTTATTGCATGTCGTGGTGGAACAAACGCTCACGCGCCAAATCGGCAAATGCCGTCCCTTCACGCCCATAATTTGCAAACGGGTGAATGGCAATACCGCCTCGTGGGGTAAATTCGCCAAATACTTCAATATATTTTGGATCCATCAATTTAATCAGATCTTTCATGATGATATTGACACAATCTTCATGGAAATCGCCGTGATTACGGAAGCTAAACAGATACAATTTCAGCGATTTACTTTCAACCATTTTCACATCGGGAATATAGCGGATGTAAATCGTAGCGAAATCGGGCTGACCGGTCATCGGACATAAACTGGTGAATTCGGGACAAACAAATTTCACAAAATAATCGTTGCCTTGATGTTTATTGTCAAAAGCTTCCAACACTTCGGGCGCATAGTCGCTACGGTATTCGGTTTTCTGATTACCGAGCAAGGTAATGCCGTTTAATTCTTGTTCATTTCGCATAGGTTATTCTTTCTTGAAATAAAGGGCGCGGATTATACATGATTTACGTAAACAAATCATGTCAAACGACAACTTTCCGACAACATAAAACAAGCGCTCTGTTTTGGTAAATTTTTTGCAAAACAAGAGCGCTTGATGCGGCTAGGCAAGCCCAATAAATAACGCTAATAAAATAGGCACGACAAGATTAATAATAAAACCAAAGCTAATCGCTAACGGCACAATTTGAATACCGCCGGCTTTTTGAATGATCGGTAAAGTCGCATCAAGTGCCGTTGCACCGCCTAGACCCACGGCAGTAGAAGGAAATAAACGCATAAAAAACGGGATGGCAAATAAACAGAAAATTTCACGGGAGAGATCGTTAAAAAACGCAATACTGCCGTAAACAGGCCCCCATGCATCATTGATCAACACACTGGAAAGAGAGTACCAACCGAATCCCGAAGCAAAAGCGAATGCCTGAATCACGGACAAATCCATCACCAAAGTCGCAATAAGCCCGCCTAATAAGCCGCTGACAATAAATACCAATGAGGTAAGAATTCCACGACGGTTTAAAAACACCTCTTTTAGCGGAATACCGCTATTGCGCAACTGAATCCCGACACAAAAAATCATGACTACCAGCACATAAGTACTTGTGTGTAGGGGAAAATCTAAAATTCCTTTGGTAAAAAAGCCGAAAAAGCCGCCGACGACCACCGTTAGACAGAGGAATACCGAATCCAGTAATAGTTTCCAACGTGAAGAGGAAGTTTCCGCAAGGTGATTGTGCCGCTGCATCGGGTAAAGTTTGTCAAAAATCACTAAACAAATAATGTTACAGCCGTGCAAAATAGCACTCAAACCTAATGCGGTTGCCCCTATTTGGGGTAATTTTGTGGTCAATTCGTCCAACTGCCCGAGCGAAACGCCCATAATAAATAAAATGAGGTACAAGCAGTACATGGTAATACGATTGACCCAATTTAGTCGCTGTTGTTGTGTAATTTTAAAAAGATAGCCCAAAAAAAGCGGCACAAATGCAATCATTAACCCATAAATCATATCTTCCTCCTTCATTTAAAAAACGGCATTCTACCGTAAATTTTGTCAATCAAAACTGTTTTTATATACAGTTTATGTTATACTCAAGCGCTCTGTTTTTGGAAAATTTTTGCAAACCGATGAATTCTGTCCGAAAAATTATCCATATTGATATGGATTGTTTTTATGCCGCTATTGAAATGCGCGAGAACCCGGATCTCGTAGGCAAGCCCGTTGCCGTGGGTGCGAGCGTTGAACAACGGGGCGTGCTTGCTACCTGCAATTATGAGGCTCGGAAATTTGGTTTACACAGTGCCATGCCTACGGCTCAGGCATTAAAACGCTGTCCGCAATTGATTTTATGCCCCGTCAATATGCCGCTTTACCGCCAAGTATCGGCACAAATTCATCAAATTTTTCAACGCTATACCCAAATTATTGAGCCACTGTCTTTGGATGAGGCTTATTTAGACGTAACCGATTGCTCCAAATGTGCCGGCTCCGCCACGTGGATCGCCAAAGAAATTCGTCAAGCCATTTGGGATGAGCTGCGACTCACCGCCTCCGCCGGTGTTGCTCCATTAAAATTTCTTGCCAAAATCGCCTCAGAGCAAAACAAACCTAACGGACAGTTTGTGATTTCACCTGAAGAAGTCAGCGCCTTTATCCGGACTTTATCGCTGAAAAAGATCCCCGGGGTCGGTAACGTCACATACCAAAAATTGGTCGGTCTCGGTTTTTCAACCTGTTCTGATATTCAACACGCCGATAAACCGCTTATTTTGCAGCAATTCGGTAAATTCGGGCAACGATTATGGGACTTCAGCCACGGTATCGACTCCCGTGAAGTGGAAACCAACCGCCCGCATAAATCCCTTGCCGTTGAAAATACCTTACTCAAAGATATTGAATCGTTAACCGAGGCCGAAACCATTGTACGCGAACATTTTCAAAAATTAGTGTTAAGAGTGGAACGAACTTGGGGTAAAGCGGTATTTGCCGATCTTAAAAAATTGGGAATTAAGCTCAAATTTGCCGATTTCACTCAAACCACCTTAGAAAGAACAATGGACAGCCTAACGGAGCAGAATTTTCTCCATTTATTAGCCCGGATTTGGCAACGTAGAAACGGGCGAAAAATTCGCCTTATCGGATTAAGCGTTCATTTTCCCGAAAAAAAAGTAACAAAACAGTTAAATTTATGGGAATAATTGTTGTCATAACCTTGCATTTTCACAAATCGTCGCTATCTTATGGCGGTCGTTTTTAATCATTATTTACTTTGGAGAATTATCTATATGATGCGAATTGTTCTTTTCCTTGCTACAAACTTTGCAGTTATGATTGTGCTGGGAATTATTTTAAATGTTACGGGCATTGCCGGAAACAGTACGGGCGGGATTTTAATTATGGCGTTACTGTTCGGTTTTGCCGGTTCTTTAATTTCTCTCTTTTTATCTAAAACGATGGCATTGCGTTCTGTCGGGGCGGAAATTATTAAAGAACCTCGCAACAATGCCGAGCGTTGGTTGGTTGAAACCGTTAAACGCCAATCCGCACAAGCGGGCATTCCAATGCCGGATGTCGCCATTTACCATTCAGCCGATGTGAATGCTTTTGCTACAGGCGCAACAAAAAATAACTCGCTTGTCGCAGTAAGTACCGGACTGTTAAATAATATGACTCAAGACGAAGCGGAAGCGGTTGTGGCTCACGAAGTTGCCCATATTGCCAACGGGGATATGGTTACCATGACGTTATTACAAGGCGTTCTTAATACCTTCGTCATTTTCCTGTCGCGTATGATTGCAACCGCCGTGTCTGCCCGTAATGATAACGAAGGAGAAGGTCAAAATACGGCTGTTTATTTCCTCGTTTCAATGGTGCTGGAAGTGTTATTCGGCATATTGGCAACCATTATTGCGATGTGGTTCTCACGCTATCGTGAATTCAGAGCGGATGCCGGTTCGGCAAGTTTAGTCGGTAAAGAAAAAATGATTGCCGCATTACAACGTTTACAACACGTTCACGAGCCGCAAGAGATGCAAGGCTCACTGAATGCCTTTATGATCAACGGCAAACGCAGCGAACTCTTTATGAGCCACCCGCCGCTGGAAAAACGTATTGAAGCATTAAGAAACTTATAACGAAGAAGTCGGGCTGATAAATATTTTTAACTGCCGGCACGAGCGAATACTCGTGCCGGCGTTAGTTAGAGAAAGAGACCCTGTATCAGTCTCAATCACATTGATTTTATATCGGCGAATAACTATTCGCCTTTACTAAAATGATTTAGATGGCATAACCCAACGCATAGAATGCGACAAGGGCAACAGCAATTACAACGGTACCGACATTTAATTTTTTAAACTCACCGGAAATAACTCGTCCAATCACTAAAGCTGCAAAGCCTAACATAATACCTGTAACGATATTTGCCGTTAAGACGATAAATACCGCACAAACTAAGCCTGACATTGCGCCGATGAAGTCATCAAAATCTAATTTAGACACGTTGCTTAACATTAATAAACCGACATACATTAACGCAGGTGCGGTTGCATAGCCCGGTACTAAGAAGGCTAACGGTTGGAAGAACAGCATAAATAGGAATAATACCCCGACAACAACTGCCGTTAAACCTGTTTTGCCACCTGCCGCTGTTCCTGCTGCGGATTCAATATATACCGCCGCCGGTGCAGTACCGAATAAGCCTGAAAGTACGCTACTTAAAGAGTCAGACGTTAATGCTTTATCACCATTGATGATTTGCCCGTCTTTATCCAATAAGTTTGCTTGACCTGCAACGGCACGAATCGTACCTGTTGCGTCAAAGATTGCAGTCATAACAAGCGCAAATACCACCGGTAAAATTGCGGTATTTAATGCGCCCATAATGTCTAAATTTAAGAATTGAGAGTTTTCGCCGAAGGTTGGTAATTTGAACACTTCACCGCCAAATTTCACATTCGGATCGAAAATTAAGCCGATAATCGTAATCGCAATAATCACCCAAAGGATTGAGCCTTTTATTTGTAAGCGTTCTAAACCAATGATTGCCGCTAAACCGATTAATGACATCATCACCGGGAATGAGGTAAATTCGCCCATTTTTACCGGTAAGCCCGCTTGGTTGCTTACCACTAATCCGACACCGTTTGCCGCAATTAATAATAGGAATAAACCGATACCGATACCTGCACCGTGTGCAATACTTGACGGCAGATTACGTAAAATCCAAGCACGAATACCTGTGACGGACACAAGGGTAAAAACCACACCCATTAAGAAAATCGCACCAAGTGCAACAGGAATACTGATGCCTTGACCTAACACTAAGCTAAATGCCGTGAAAGCGGTAAGTGAAATCGCACAACCAATCGCCATCGGTGCATTTGCCCATAAGCCGATTAAGATTGATCCTAAACCTGCGACTAAACAGGTTGCAATAAACACGGAATCCGCAGGAAACCCCGCATTGCTTAACATACTCGGTACAACGATAACCGAATAAACCATCGCTAAAAAGGTGGTTAAACCTGCAATAACCTCTTGACGAACGTTAGAACCACGCTCCGCCAACTGAAAACGAGAAAGAATAGACATAGTGAAGAAAACCTCAAAAGTGTACATGAAAAAAGATGGCGAATTCTACACAAAGGTCAGAGGCAAAGCAAACGTTTGCCTACATTCGAGGTTCTAACAAGCGGTCGCTTTCTTCATATTTTTTACAAATTCCCCCAGTTCTTCCAACAACTTTTCTTGATTATCCAAATTCCGTTCAATGATTTTCACAATGGCTGAACCTGAAATAGCCCCATCAGCCCCCATTGCTAACGCCTGTTTAACCTGTTGCGGTTCGGCAATGCCAAAGCCCTGTAAAATCGGCGCAGTATTCGCCTGTTTGAGTTGAACAATCAAATTATCAAGATTCACTGCATGGCTTTGATTTTCCGCACTGGTCACGCCGGCACGGGACACTAAATAGGTATAGCCTTCAGTTTTGGTTGCGATCTGTTGAATCGTATCTACATCAGCATTTGGCGGACAAATAAAGACTAGCTGAATCCCATATTTTTTCGCACTTTCAGAAAACTCATCGGAATAGGCAACGGGCACATCGGCGACTAACACCGCATCGACACCTGCTTGTTGGCAACGGGCAAAGAAAACATCTGCCGTCGGCACATAAATTAAGTTGGCACACAGTAATAACCCAATCGGTATCGTCGGATATTTTGCTCTTACTTTTGCCAATAGTTCAAAACAGGCATCCGTGCTAAAACCGCCGTCTAATGCTCGTTTATTTGCCGCTTGAATAACGGGTCCGTCTAATAACGGATCGGAAAACGGGAAACCTAATTCTAAGGCATCGGCGCCGTTTTCAATCAAGGTTTCAATAATCTCAAAAGAACGATCAAAATCGGGATCACACAAGGTGACAAACGGCACAAATGCCCCTTCGTTTTTCGCTTTTAGTTGCGGAAAAAGTGTGTCAAAACGGCTCATTGCGCACCTCCATTTAAAATTTTATCCACCGTAAAAATATCTTTATCGCCCCTGCCCGACAGATTAACGACTAACAACTGCTCTTTGTCAGGATTTTGTCGAATTAATTTCAACGCATAAGCCAAGGCGTGCGAAGATTCCAACGCAGGAATAATCCCTTCGTTACGGGCTAATAATTGGAAAGCATCAAGTGCTTCTTGGTCAGTAATCGACACATAGTCTGCACGACCAATCGCATTGAGATGTGCGTGTTGCGGACCAACGGAAGGGAAATCCAACCCTGCCGAAATCGAATAAGATTCTTCAATCTGTCCGTCTTTATCTTGCATAATCGGGGATTTCATACCAAAATAAATACCAACAGAACCGTGTTTTAACGGCGCACCATGTTCTCCCGTTTCAATGCCTTTGCCTGCTGGTTCCACGCCAATCAGCTTCACATTCTCTTCCGCAATAAAATCGGTAAACATACCAATCGCATTTGAACCGCCACCAACTGCCGCAATCACAGCATCTGGCAAACGCCCTTCTTTTTCTAAGATTTGACGCTTTGTTTCTTCACCAATCATTTTCTGAAACTCACGAACAATAGTTGGGAACGGGTGTGGTCCTGCGGCTGTTCCAAGCAAATAATGCGTGGTTTCATAGTTTGCCGCCCAATCCCGCATTGCTTCACAGCACGCATCTTTTAAGGAACACGAGCCTTTTTCGACCGGAATTACTTCCGCCCCCATTAAACGCATACGGCACACATTCGGCGATTGGCGTTCTACATCTTTCGCCCCCATATACACCACACAAGGCATATCCAACATAGCACAGGCAAGTGCCGTTGCCACACCGTGTTGCCCAGCTCCCGTTTCTGCAATAATGCGGGTTTTGCCCATTCGTTTTGCCAATAAAATTTGTCCTAACACTTGGTTGGTTTTGTGTGCACCACCGTGTAGCAAATCTTCCCGCTTTAAATAGAGTTTGGTTTTTGAGCCTTTAGTCAAATTGCGACATAAGGTCAATGCTGTAGGGCGACCTGCGTAGTTTTTGAGTAAGTCGGTAAATTCTTTTTGAAATTCAGGATCTTGCTGTGCTTCAACAAACGCTTGCTCAAGCTGTTTCAACACCGGCACAAGAATTTCTGGTACATACATTCCGCCGAATTCGCCGAAATAAGGGTTAAGAAGTGTAGTCATATTGCTTCCTTGATAAATTCAAAATCAGTCAAAGTGCTCGAAGTGTACTATTAAACTAGTACAAAAGAAAGCGGAATGTAGAATTTTTTGTGAAAGTGACCGCTTGTTTTGATAGCAAGCGGTCAGATTTGAAGGATTTTTTGCAAATAGGATTAACTCTGATGACGCACGTTTTTAACGTGTGCCGCATACTTCTTATACTCATGATAGGCACTCGTTACAAACGAGCGCCATCATTTTTACAAAAACTAACCTTTTACTACCGACAAAGGTGCAAAGCTTTGTGCCACCGGCATCACTTCAATACGATTAATATTGACATGTGGCGGTTGTTGATTAAGCCACAGCACAATATCGGCAATATCCTCAGGCTTCACATATTGTACGTTTTCGTACACTTTTGCCGCTTTATCATCATCACCTTTAAAACGCACATTAGAGAACTCCGTACCACCGCATAAGCCCGGCTCAACATTGCTGACTCGAATCGCTGTTCCCGCTAAATCCGCTCGCAAGTTCAAACTAAACTGTTTCACAAAGGCTTTGGTACCGCCATATACATTGCCACCAGGATAAGCATAAGTGCCTGCAATCGATCCTAAATTGATAATATGCCCGACATTGCGTTCAACCATTTCAGGCAGAATCAAGCGAGTGACTGTCACTAAGCCTTTGATATTGGTATCAATCATCTGATACCAGTCGTTTAAATCGGTTTTATGTGCCGGTTCTAACCCTAACGCTAACCCTGCATTATTCACCAATAAATCGACTTGTTGCCAACCTTCAGGGCGATTGTT
Organism: Glaesserella sp.; assembly: GCA_041809245.1. Taxonomy (GTDB): domain Bacteria; phylum Pseudomonadota; class Gammaproteobacteria; order Enterobacterales; family Pasteurellaceae; genus Glaesserella. The sequence continues at coordinate 7,552 of JBGXMX010000144.1, read as the reverse complement.
TAACGCTTGTGTGGTCTGCTCAACATCGCTGACATCAAATGCAAGCGGTAAGAAATGCTCACCAAATTCCGCTTTGAGTGCATTTAACCGATCAATACGTCTGCCTGTGCCGATCACTTTATAGCCTGCTTGAATTAATTTTCGACAAGTCGCCAAACCAAAACCCGATGTTGCACCGGTTACGAGTGCTGTTTTCATATTTCTCTCCTGTTCTCTCAATGACTCTTGAACTAGATAACACAAGCACTCTGATTTTGCAAAAATTTCTGTATTATATAGTTAATAGCCACATAAAGCCTAAAATCAAATCTCACCGCAATAAAAAATACCTTTGACCAATTATGAGCTGTCTCACAAAAATTGATCAATGATATTATCCTGAAAAATTATTTGCTCTTAGATAATTTTCCGCATGAGAAGATAATAAAATGCGGTACGTTGTAAAGAAAGAGTGATATTTATTATCTTTTTTGGCTAGAAATCTTTCGCACAACATTTTATAAATAGATGGATTCTGATTTTCTCTAGCACTTTTAATTAGTTCATGATAATTTTTTATATGAACTTTTCTTTTATCTACCAAACGAGGACAATTTAAATTTAATACTTTTATGGTATTATCAACAAGTTCTTTTGTTGTATGGAAGTTATTTATTTTAAACTGAAACGTATCGCAGTTAGCTTTATTTGATAGTATTTCTCCTGTAGACTTATTAATTTCAAACAAACAAGGAAATGCAGGCATATCGATTGGATTTATAAGACTACCTTCTATGTCATTAATTTTAGATAATGCGATTTCTTTATGCTGATCGCAACTAAGATTTAGTGGAGTAGGATATTCATTTTTATTTGAACAAGCCCCTCCATTACAGCATCCAAGAAGATTATTCCAGTCTATCCCCCAATTTTTAGATGAATCTCTTTTAGGATGAAAATGTTCAATCATTTTTTTAATATAATCCCTGTCACCGTGTGAACTTGAAAAATCTTGCTCACAATAAGCACATATTTCACCTTGTATTTGAAATAATTGTTCTTGAATATCTTTATAAGGAGATAATCCATTTGCACCCTTTTGAAAAATATATGTTATTGAAGGGAGATTTTTCTCTTCCCAACCAGAATTTCTAAATTCCTCCCATGTATTTTGGGGATACGCAGCTGAATAAATCGTTAAAATATTTGATATCTCAGGCTTTATTACTTTCTTCATATAAAGACTTTTCCCATTCTTTATTTTCAATAATTAACGTAGCTTCTTCTAGAACTGGTTCACTATTTTTAAAGTTGCTTTCTAATTGTTTTCTAAGAGATATCGCTTCTTTAGAGGCATATTGGTCGTTATTGACCAAATCTAAGTACTCTTTTAGTTTTTCTGTTATTTCATTGTTTGATCTTGTATTTGTATTATATAAGAGCTTATAGATGCGAGAGTATTCCGCACCGTATGTACCAAAATCAAGGTATTTCCCAGCTACAATTTTATTATTATGAATAAGGTAAAGATTTTCATTTATGACTGAACTAACAATAGTTGGAGTATGTGTAGTTAGAATAAATTTAGTATTTTTAAATGTATCTTCTAATTTAGAAATAATCTCTTCTTGCCACTGTGGATGTAAATGAAGTTCTAATTCATCGATAATTACTATTGCAGGGGTATCGAGAGGATTTTCTTTATGTGGATTTAATATAAGCATACGTTTAGCGAGGTCTCCTACTAAAGATATAACTGATTTCTCCCCTTGGGATAATTCAGATAGCGGAAACTGTGAACCATCTTTTTTCTCAACTAAAAAAGGATAAGAAAGATTCCTATCTATTTTTATATCCTTGATATTTGGAATAAAGTTAATAATGGTTTCTTTTATTTTTTTTAGCTGTTTGTCTTTTTTCGCATTTGCTCCATCAGTATCTACATTTTGGATACTCTCTAGTTGAGAATAAAGAGAAGTTATCGTATTCATTTTTGTGAGCAGGTCATTAGCAACACTCAATCCTGCAACTATATTATTATCGTATGTATCTAATTTATTAACTTTTTCTTCAATACTATTGAACTCAGTTTCGAAAGCTTTTAAAGCATTTATTATATCTTGGTTATTAGTATCATCTAAATATTTAAACCATAATAAAAACTCATCAAAATTTAATGTGCTTGTTAATTTTTGTGGGATTGCATTTAACCTTTCTACTTTTGATATTAACTCCACTTTATCAAATTTCTCTTTAGTTTTTAATGATGAACGATCTACCCCATAAAATAGATAAAGTGGTAAATCCAGATTCTCTTTAGCTAGCATATAACTATATAGTGTGCCTAGCTTCTTAGCTTGTATTAGTGTGCTAGGAATGGTTTTAGGTGAACCATTAGGTGATTTTGCTAAAATAATTTCAGATAATTTATTTTTACCATATCCTAAATTTAACTCTATTAAGGCTGGCTGATAAGGATCATTTTTTTTATTGATACTTTTTTCTTCAATTATATCTCCTGAGTCATTATTCTTATTGTAAATTGCACTATTGATTTTACTTAATGATTTTGCAATAGCCTCCGCAATCGTTGTTTTACCACTCGCATTAACACCTACAAATAAAATCGGCTTTTTATTATCTTCAAATTTAACGGAAACTCTATCAGAAAATGCTTTATAATTAGCAACTTGAATATCAATCAAGTTAAATGGATTTTGGGATACCAGCTCCATCAATTCATCTGAAGGAAGGGTTTCACCATCCCATTCTTTATATAAAGAAGGTATATTTTTATTTTTCATTTACAAGACTCCTAATAATCTCTTTACCATATTTTGATTCTAATCTTTTTATAAAAGAAGGCTCTACATCATGAGAGAATGATAATAACCCCCTTAAATGAGCGATTAAATCTTCGGACAACTCATTTTTTGTATATTGATAAATTAGACTAAAAATATATTTCTTACGTTTTCTACCAATGGATAGATTCCCCTGTGGAGTAAGCGTGATGCCAGTAATAAATTTATTATAACCAGGTGATACAATGACAGTTTTCAACTCATTTAATATAATTCTCCCATCAAAAAATTCATTGAGTTTTTTACGAATAATGGGAATAACCTTTTTTAATTCATCTTTCTCATTACCACTGATTGAAATATCATCTGCATATCGACTATATTCCATTGCTCTTTGATGACAGTATTTTTTTATTTCATCATCAAAATAATACATGATAGCATTAGATATTTTAGGTGAACTTGGTGAACCAACACTTAATATAAGTTTCTTATGTGATTTTTCTTTTTTATTTGGATTCCAAAAAAAAATATAACTAATTAATAATTTATCTATCTTATTAAGGCGAACACCTATTTTTTCTAGGTATTGAATAAAAATGTCATTACTTATACTATTAAAAAAATCATGAAAATCTAATTTTAATAAGAACTTATTTTTCTTATGCACACTAGCATTATGAATAATGCTCTTTCCTTTTATATACGCAAAGGCGGACTCATGAATTTTTAAATCTTTTTCAAGTAACGCTAAAAGTTCTTGTTGTATTTCTTTTAGTTTTTTAGCAGGATGAGCTATGGTTCTTAGCCCTCCATTTTTCTTAGGAATAGAATAAACTTTATAAGAAACAGGGGCTAGAATCATTGATTTTACGAGTTGAACATCAGAAAAATTCAGTTTTGAGCATAGTGTGTGAAATAGTTCTGATTCCATTTGAGCCTCTCTATCATGTATGAAAAAGGGGCGTTAGCCCCTAAATGAAATTACCTTTTACTAACGGACGCGAGACAAATGTCAAGCAATTCTCTGAGTTGCTTGACATTTGTCTCGCAACCATAATATGCCCAATATAAATACGTTACGGCTAAGCACCGAACTAAAGCTAAGCTCTTACAGACATGCGCTAAAAGGTTCATCAAGTATAACAATTTCCTACTCTTTCAGCAAATTTGAAGTAACTGTTGTTAATGTGTTTTTTAACCGATAGTATATCAAAGTACAGGGGAAAACTATGCCTCATCTATGCCAATAAGAGATAAATCAGCAGTTTGGACTGTGCTCAATAATTCTATTTTGATTGTAATCGACTAATCCGATTAAAGAGTTAAAATTGAATTTCGGGTTTTATACCACTACTACATAGTACCGAGAATTTTGCATAATCAGACCGCTTGCTACACCTCATCTATCACAAACTCAAACCAATCAATCACATCTTTTTCGTGAATGCCGTTGGGGATTAACACCCCTGCTCTTTTCACTGAATTAGGATCTTGTGAAATCAGCGGATGCCAATCAAACAACGGCTTACCTTCATAAATCAGACGATAAGCACAAGTCTTTGGCAACCAGCCAAAATCAGGTAGGTTCTTTTTGGTGAGTTTGGTGCAATCTTTTTCGATTTTGAAACGCTCCACATAGTTGCTACACCGCCCTGTATCCACATCAAGCAAATTACAAGCAACTGACGTGTAATACAACCGTTCCTGTTTGCCTCGACCTTGAATATATTTGCGGTAGCAACATTTACCGCAACCGTCGCACAGGGCTTCCCACTCTGCTTCATTCATTTCAAGCAGTGTTTTGGTTTGCCAAAAAAGCGGGGTGATTTGAAGATTTTTTTGCAACATTAGCGAATCACAACCGCTGTGCCGGTCGCAACGACAATAAACATCCCTTTGTCACCGCCCATAGATTGATATTCCATAGACACACCGACGACCGCATTTGCACCGACTTTTTTTGCTTCTTTTTCCAATTCTTCCAAGGCTTCTTTTCTTGCACTATTTAATTTGCTTTCATAAGCGCCTGAACGTCCGCCAATGACATCTGTGATGCCCGCTAAAAAATCACGGATAAAGTTTGCACCTGACACGACTTCACCAAAGACTAAGCCTTTGTACTCAACGATTTGGTGATTTTCAATATTTGGGGTTGTGGTAATAATCATAATGCTCCTATTTCAGTTGTTGTTTCAAGGATTGTAATGCAATCGCTCTATGGGAGATTTTTTTCTTTTCGACGGTTTCGAGTTCTGCAAAGGTGCAGTTTTTTGATGGATAGAAAAATAATGAATCGTAACCAAAACCGTTTGAACCACGTTCCTCGCGTAAAATTTGTCCGTAACATTCGCCTATGGCAATTTTCGGGGTAGGATCGGTCGGGTGCTGTAACATCACAATACAACTAACAAATTTTGCCGTGCGATCTTCATCAGCAACATTTGCCATTTCAGCCAATAATTTTTGGCGATTGGCTTGATCGTTCCCTTCTTCACCTGCATAGCGAGCAGAATAAAGCCCCGGCTCACCGCCCAGTGCTTCAACCGCTAAACCAGAGTCATCAGCGATTGCGGGTAAACCTGTCATTTGTGACGCATAGCGAGCCTTAATCAATGCATTCTCAACAAAGGTTAAGCCGGTTTCTTCCGGGCTTTGAATGCCAAATTCACTTTGGGCAATCACTTCAAAGCCAAATTCGGCTAACACATCAGCCATTTCTTTTACTTTGCCTTGATTGCCTGTGGCAAGGACAATTTTGGTTTTGTTCATTCTATTTTCCTGTTTTTGCAAAATTTTTATCAAATCAGACCGCTTGTCTTAATACAAACTCGGATCACTTTCATTCGGTCGGGTTTTAAAACGACGATGTAGCCACATATATTGGCTTTGTGCTTGCATAATCTCGTTTTCCACGACTTTATTCATCAAGGTGGCTGTATCTATATCATTTTCACACTGACTAAAATCCACCGCAGGACTAATTTTGACGGTATAGCCTGAAAAATCGTCATTTCGCATTGGGGTAAACGGCACAACAATGCTATTTGGCGCGGAACGTAATAACATTCTTGTTCCAGCTGTTGTACACGCCTCTTTCACCGCAAAAAACGGCACAAAGACGCTGTTTTTGCGTCCATAATCGTGATCGGGGGCATACCAGATAGTTTCTCCTGCCCGAAGTACTTTAATCATACCGCGTAAATCTTTGCGATCTAGCATGGCTTTGTTAGAACGTACCCGTCCACGAAATTGAATCCAATCTAACAGCGGATTATCATTCGGGCGATACACGCCGATACCTTGATGATGAAGCCCGACAATTCTTGCCCCCAGTTCAAGGGTTAAAAAATGCACACCGACAAAAATAATCCCCGTGCCTTCAGGCTGATTTTTCAGATGTTCCAACCCTTCTATTTTTGACCATTTCAGAATGCGTTCATCTGACCAAAACCATGCCATCCCTGTTTCAATAATCGCCATGCCGACTGATTCGGCATTTTTAGCTAAAATCTCATCAATTTGACCAGCGGTATAATCCGGGAAGCAAAGTTCCAAATTCCGTTTGGCAATACGCATACGACGTTTACCAAAACCTAATCGGGTAAACAGTGTGCCTAAGCTCTTGCCAATTCTCACTAAAATCGGATAAGGCAGTGCCAAAATCAGTTTAAAAATCCCCAATCCGAGCCATAATCCCCAATATTTCGGGTGCAAAAATGCGCGTTGGAAAGGGGGGAGTTGTTTTTCGATCATTATGCGGTTTCCATTGATTTGACGGACAGACGGATCCATGTTAATGCCACTTCTTTATGTTCTATAAATAAGTTGTATACGGCATCTTCACTTAATACACCACAAGGCATATCGGATGGGATTTCGCCTTGGTCGTAGGCATTATAATCGGCTTGCCACTGTTCGCCATAATAATTTTCTAATTCGCGTATCTGCGGTAATAGCCGTTGCCATTCACTTTGAAGCTGCTCCATTTTATCAATTAAATCATGGGCTTGATTTAAAATATGCTCCATTTGTCGGATTTTTGCCAAACGATTTTGGGGTAACATAAAGCCTCCTAAAATTTCGTTGGAATTATAGTCAAAAAAACCGGAAAAGTGTTAAGTAGATCAAGTTTTTGAAAGTTACTTAGATTTAGGGGTTGAAATTTTAGAGGGAAAAGCATAATTTGAAGTCATCCATTCAACGACCAACAAGGTCATAACAAAGAGGTAAATGCTATGACAATCAATATTTCAAGCAAACAAATGGAAGTGACTCCTGCAATTCGTACGCACATTGAGGAGCGTTTGGCTAAACTGAATAAATGGCAAACTCAGTTAATTAACCCTCACTTTATTATCCACAAATTACCAAATGGTTACGAAGTTGAGGCTTCTATTGGAACCCCTGTTGGCGATTTATTTGCAAAAGCACACGATGAAGATCTTTATAAGGCTATCAACGAAGTAGAATCAAAACTTGAAACCCAGTTAAATAAACAAAAACATAAAGGTGAAGCACGCAGAGCAGATGATAGTATTAAAAAAGCGAATGAAGCATTATAAATCTTAAGTTAAACCATAGCGGGACGTAAATACGTCCCGTTTTCTATAAAAAAGAGAAAAATCCGGCATAGTAGACAAAATGGTTGCTAATTTCGTGAAAACTATGCCTATATGACAAAGTGGTTGCTAATGAATATTTTTAATTATTCTTAGCAACTCTTTTTATTTAAAAAATCCTTTATAAACATAATCTTATGCCTTTTT
>JBGXMX010000143.1:0-9067 GCA_041809245.1 Glaesserella sp. | reverse complement strand
CATTAATGGAAACTATTTGCTCGTTGGCGTGGATGATCGTGATAAGTAACAACCTGACAAGCGGTCAGTTTGTGTCAACATTTTGCAAATCTTAATATAGCCAGCCGTTGCTGGTTGTGATCACATCTTTGCCGATACGAACGTGCTTGAGCTTCATTCCTTTTTCATATTTGCCCGATACCACACGCATAAAGGCAACACGGTCGCGGTGTTTTGGATCCATATTCGCTTGGATTTTGAATACAAAGCCACTGAATTTTTCTTCGCTTGCTTCCACTTTGCGTAAATCAGCTTCACGGGCTTGCGGTGCTGGTGCCCATTCGGTTAAGCCGTCTAAGAAGTGATCGACCCCAAAGTTACCTAATGCCGTACCGAAGAAAACGGGGGTTAATTCGCCGTTTAAGAAAGCGTCCAGTTCAAATTCGTGGCTTGCCCCTTGTACAAGTTCTAATTCGTCACGCAGTTGCTGAGCCAAATCATCGCCTACGGCTTGGTCTAACTCTGGATTGTTTAGCCCTTTGACGATACGCACTTCCTGAATAGTATGCCCTTGCCCTGTTTGGTAGAGATAAGTTTCATCTTTATAGAGATGATACACCCCTTTGAACAACTTACCGCAACCAATCGGCCAAGTGATCGGCGCACAGTTGATCTTCAACACGTTCTCGACTTCGTCTAACAGCTCCATCGGATCACGAATATCACGGTCGAGCTTGTTCATAAAGGTCAAAATCGGCGTATCACGCAAGCGGGTGACTTCCATCAATTTAATGGTACGTTCCTCAACCCCTTTAGCACTGTCGATTACCATCAAACAGCTGTCCACCGCCGTTAAGGTACGATAGGTATCTTCCGAGAAGTCTTCGTGCCCCGGGGTGTCAAGTAAGTTTACCAAGCAATCGTTATAAGGGAACTGCATTACAGATGTGGTAATCGAAATCCCACGTTGTTTTTCCATTTCCATCCAGTCGGATTTTGCGTGCGCTTGCGAGCCTTTGCCTTTTACCGAACCTGCGGTTTGAATGGCGTTTCCGTAAAGCAACACTTTTTCAGTGATGGTCGTTTTACCGGCATCGGGGTGAGAAATAATCGCAAAGGTTCTGCGTTTATTGACTTCTTGAGGGTAGTTATTTAATGACATTCTATTCTCGTTTTCTGTTTCAAAAATGGCGGGTATTTTCTCTGATTTAGAGGTAGATCACAACCAACAAAGGTAAGTTATGTTAACATTTGCAAAATTTTGATTAAAACCGACCGCTTGATTAACAACAAGCGGTCGGATTCTCTCTAAAATTTGCAAACGCTTTTGCAATAAGGAGTTGCTGATGAACTGGTTTATCCATTCGTTTAAAAATATATTTAATTTTGAAGGTAGAGCAAGAAGGGCTGAATTCGGTTGGTTTATTTTAATCGGATTTCTCATTCAACTGGGCATATCGTTGGTATTTTTGATTTTACTGATGGGAGGCTCGCTATTCTCGGATTTATCTTTTGAGCGTTTTATGAATCAGTATGCGCTCATGGATTTTAGTTTGTTAGATATCATCAGCAATATCGTCTCTTTTATCTTTTTTTTGGTCGGGATCAGCCTTACTACACGGCGTTTACATGATTTAGGTTGGTCAGGTTGGTGGCAATTGCTGTTTTATTGCGGTTCGATCCCGTTTGTGCTGTTAATCATGCCTTTTGCTTTTACGCAAAGTGAAAGCGGATTGCTAACAGTGATTGCAGGCGCTTATTTAGTTTACTTAATCGCCATGTGTTTGGCACTTCTCATACTGATTTTCAAAGACGGTCAACCTTATGCCAATAAATACGGCGAAAGCCCGAAATACCCGTCTCACACAGCAGTCGCTTCACCAAAACAGCCTTCATCAAAAATAGTGATGTAGTCTCAAGCGGTCTGATTTACCCCGTTTTTTACAAGGAGCCTCGTATGCCGACATTAACAGCGATTCAAACCCGTTTAGCACAGTTAGCACAATCAACCGAAGATTCAATCATTAAATCCGTCATCCAGCTGTTGATTTCCCAAAAATATTGCGCCCAATTGTCCGCCGAAACGGTTCAAAACTATTGCCGACAATATGCTCTCACGCCGATAACACTCGCATTAACCTGCTTACCGATCGCCGCTTGCTATGCCCGTGTGCCGGTTTCAAACTTTTATGTCGGGGCGATTGCAATTGGCAAATCAGGTACTTTTTATTTTGGTGCAAATCAGGAGTTTGCCCAAGAAGCGATGCAACAAACCGTTCACGCAGAGCAGAGCGCCGTGTCTCACGCATGGTTGGCGGGCGAAGAGGCTTTGAGTGATATGGTGGTGAACTACACGCCTTGCGGGCATTGTCGCCAGTTTATGAATGAACTAAACAGTGCGCCACAGCTAAAAATTCATCTGCCGCACAGCCAAAATAATTTATTGCATAGTTATTTACCCGATGCCTTCGGGCCGAAAGATTTGAATGTAGAAAAAGTACTGTTTGATCCGCAACAACATACAGTGCCGACGGAAACGGATCCTTTAGTCCGTGCCGCTATGGAAGCCTGTAGCCACTCCTATGCGCCTTACAGCCAAGCAATTAGCGGTGTGGCATTACAAGTCGGCGAGCGAATTATTCAGGGCAGATATGCAGAAAATGCAGCCTTTAATCCGAGTTTCTTACCGCTACAAAGTGCGTTGAATTACCGCCGTTTACAAGGATTAGAGGATGTAGCGGTCAGCCGTATCGTATTAGCCGAACGTAAAGCGGTGTTAAGTCATCGCAATATTACCGCAGCCTTGGCAAAAGCGGTATTAGGCTTAGAGCCGGAGTATTTTTCTTTTTAACAAAAAAGCTACAATTTTTCTACAAAAGCGCTAATTTCTTGCAAAAGTTTGATTGAAGCTAAGTAAATGGAAAATAAACTATTTCAGATGTAATCAATGACAAGTACAATAGTACAACTTTGCAACATTTATATACATTGCAGTCTCGAATTATTAACAAATTTATGAAGGTTTAGAACATGCAAAATCCACAAATTCTGATTGTTGAAGATGAGGCGGTAACGCGAAGCACGCTTAAAAATGTGTTTGAAGCGGAAGGCTATGACGTTTTTGAAGCGGTTGACGGCAATCAAATGCACACCATCTTAGAACAACAAGAGATCCATCTGGTGATTATGGACATCAACCTGCCGGGCAAAAACGGCTTAATGCTGGCTCGAGAACTGCGTGAAAATACCGATATTGCCTTGATGTTTTTGACCGGACGGGATAATGAGGTGGATAAAATCTTAGGGTTGGAAATTGGTGCCGATGATTACATCACCAAACCCTTTAATCCTCGCGAATTAACCATTCGGGCGCGCAATTTATTGCAACGGACAATGGCGGAAAAAGAGCATCATACTCATCACAGCCATGTGGATCGCTATCAGTTCAATGGCTGGACGCTCGATCTCAATAGCCGGAGCTTAATCAACCCTGAGGGAGAATTGATTAAATTACCCCGCAGCGAATTTCGTGCGCTGCTTCACTTTTGTGAAAATCCGGGCAAAATTCAAACCCGTGAAGATCTGCTTAAACGTATGACCGGTCGTGAGCTAAAACCACACGATCGTACCGTTGATGTCACTATTCGTCGTATCCGTAAACATTTTGAAGACCACCCGAATACGCCTGAAATTATCGTTACCATTCACGGTGAGGGTTATCGTTTCTGCGGTACATTCGAGTAGCACACAAGCGGTCTGTTTTGCAAAAAAATTTGTAAATCAGACCGCTTGTTGTTTCACAATCGCCCCTTTCTCAACCTCAATAACTCGGTTAAACAGTCGACTGACTTCATCGAATTGATGTGTCACCATCAATAACGTCAACTTTTTCTCTTGGCAAAGTGTGGCAACCAATTGTTGTAATTCTTGACGACGCTGTGGGTCCAGCGCTGAAAAAGGCTCATCAAGCAGTAAAATCGGCTTGTCCCTTAATAGCGTTCGGGCAAGGGCGACCCGCTGCTTCTGCCCTCCGGAGAGCGTGTCTGCACGGCGCTGTAGAAAATCTTCAATTCCCATTTGTGCTGCAATCCGTACGACTTTTTCTTGTTGTTGAGCGTTTAACTTTAACCGAGGCACCAACGCTAAACCGATATTTTGTGCTACGGTTAAATGCGGGAAAAGATTATTGTCTTGAAACAACATAGATACAGGGCGCTCGGCGGGTTGAGTACGAAAGTGATCTTCACCGTTTAGCCACAGTTGCCCACGCTCAGCCAATTCAAAGCCCGCAATTAAATTTAACAGCGTGCTTTTTCCTGCACCGCTTTCCCCTATAACAGCAACTCGTTCGCCTTGAGAAACGGTTAATTTGAAGTGCATTGGCATTTCAGGGTAATCAAATTCTAAATCTAAATTAATCATTGCCGATTTTCCGGTTGTTCAATAAATAAAAAAGGTAATAGGGCAAACAGCATTAATACTAATGCCGTGACAGCGGCATCTTCCGTGCGGTAACTACCTAGTTGTTGGTAAAGCAGATAAGGTAAGGTACTAAAATCGGGGCTGCCAAAAAAGGCGATCACCGCAAAACTGCCTAGGCTTGCCGACATTGCTAATGCAAAAGCGTTACGTAACGGTTTAAGCAGATAGCCTTTTTCAACAATCCACCAACGGGTAAACCCTTGCAAACCAAGGCTTTTGGCTAATTTGTCTTGAGCGGTTAAGGCTTCCCACATAGGCGGATAAAGTAGGTGATAAATATAAGGCAGTAGTGTTAAACCGTTACAAAAGCCGATTAATAACAGCAGTTCGGTGTTGCTCAGTTCAATTTCAATCAGAAGCAGAAACAGCCCGACGGCTAATAGAAATATCGGGAAAATCAGCGGGTAGAGCGTACCGGCGACAAGCATATTGTATTGAAACCGTTTTTGTTGATAGGCAAGCTTACGGGCTTCTAAGGCAATGCTATAGGCGATTATTACCACGGAAAGTGAGGCGGCGACACTTAATAATATGGAATAAAATGCGGCTTGCCAGAGTTGTGGGTTTGCTAACCGAGTGAAGAAATGGGATACGAAAACAGCGTTTGATATGACATTAAGTAGCGGTAAAATCGTCAGTAACGCCAGTAAGCCAAGGCTTGCTTGTAGCCCATATTTGCCGATTCCTTGTGGTTTCGGGAGCCAAATTTTATCGACTACGACGGCGCCGTTATGCGTGTGGCTGAATGCAGCTTTGCCGATACGTAACATGAGAAGCTGTAAGATGAGTCCGATAGCCAGTTGAACGACAATTAAGATGAACGCTTTTGCAAAATCAAATTCAAAAGCGACCGCTTGATAAATCGCAACTTCTAAGGTGCTGTATTTAGGCCCTCCGCCCAACATCAGTACAATCGGGAAACTTGTAAAACAGATCAAAAAAATGGTACTAAACGCATAAGGTAATACTTTCTTAAGACTAGGCAGTTCAACAATTCGGAAATAGTGCCAGCCGTGTAAATGAAGTTGGGCGGCAAGTTGATGTTGGCTTGAAGGAATCAGTTGTAAAGCGCTTAAACCGTACTTTGCCGCAAGGGGAACGTTAAAAAAGAGGTGGGCGATAATAATGCCTTGTAAGCCGTAAAGCTGTGGCTGCCAGTCTAGCCCTAACAGTGAGAGGGTTTGAGCCAACCAACCCGAATTTCCCCAAACACCGATAATCGCAAAAATAACGACCAAGGAAGGCAGCGCCCATGTAAAAGAAATCATACGGTAAAGCAGCGCTTTACCTCGAAATTGTAAATAAAAAAAACTGCGAGCCAGCAGTGTGCCGAAAAGAAGCGATAATACGGCGGACAGCCCGGCTTGCCACAGGCTGTATTTAAGAATTTGAGCCGTTTCCCGCCAATCCCGGTAAGTCTGTGCGTTATGGTAGTCAAGTAATGTCCATAAGCTAAAAATGTAGAGCGCAATAATTAAGCCATACAGTGACCATGCGATGTATTTTGTCAGCAATTTTTCCATCTTTTCCATCAATTTAAATGACAAGCGGGTGGATTTTAACAAAATTTTGCAAAGAGGAAATAATGATTAAAAATTGACTAGGCGCAAACGATTTCATTTGTTGTTTAAAATAAATACGACGAGGTGAGAATTAATTGCACGTTTGACCTGTTTTATCGTGTCTTTATGTCAATTTTATAGTAAAGTTAGCAACGTTTTTATTGTTGATCTCACAGAAAACAATCACAGTTTTTTTTAACTATTTGATTTTGAAAGAGGAACTCCCTATGTACTCAAAAGATGTCACTATTATTGCGCCAAACGGCTTACATACTCGTCCGGCGGCTGAATTCGTTAAAGCGGCAAAAGGTTTTGCTTCGGATATTACTGTTACCTCAGGGGGTAAAAGTGCGAGTGCGAAAAGTTTATTTAAGCTGCAAACGTTAGGCTTAACTCAAGGAACGGTGATTACTATCTCTGCTGAGGGGGAGGATGAACAAAAAGCCGTTGATTTCTTAGTTGATCTTATTCCTACCCTTGAATAATTTCCCTTAATTTTTTGTTAACGACGTTGTCTGCTCTAGATAACGTCGTTTTGTGCTATAAGCACGAATGATCACTTTTAACCAAGGATTCACTTATGATTACTGGTATTGCAGCCTCCCCGGGCGTTGTATTCGGAAAAGCACTTGTGCTGAAAGAAGAGCCTATCGTTCTCAATAATCAAAAAATTACCGCAGATCAAATTGATGCAGAAAAAGCAAGATTCTTTACCGGTAGAGAAAAAGCCGCCGCACAGTTAACGGCTATCAAAGAAAAAGCAAGACGCACTTTAGGTGAAGAAAAAGAAGCTATCTTTGAAGGTCATTTAATGATTTTAGAAGATGAGGAGTTGGAAGAAGAAATTCTCGCTTACCTCGAAGAAAATTTGGTCACGGCAGATGTTGCGGCAAGTAAAATCATTGATATGCAGGCTTCTATGCTGGCGGAAATTGATGATGAATATTTAAAAGAACGTGCAGGCGATATTCGTGATATTGGTAACCGTTTGGTGCGTAATATTTTAGGTATGCATATTGTCGATCTCGGCGATATTCAAGAAGAAGCAATCCTTGTCGCCTACGATCTGACTCCGTCGGAAACCGCACAATTAAACTTAGACAAGGTGCTCGGTTTTATTACCGACATCGGCGGACGTACCTCCCACACCTCGATTATGGCACGCTCGTTAGAACTGCCTGCGGTGGTTGGGACAAATAATATTACCTCACTGGTTAAAACGGGTGATTTGTTGATTTTGGATGCAACAAATAATGAAGTGCATATCAATCCGTCCGAAGCACAATTAGAGCAATTTAAAGCACTGCAAGCGAAAGAAGCGGCGGAAAAGGCCGAGCTGGCTAAATTAAAAGATTTACCGGCAGAGACTTTAGACGGTCATCGTATTGAGGTGTGCGGCAATATCGGTACTATCCGTGACGTTGACGGCGTATTACGTAACGGTGGCGAAGGTATTGGATTGTATCGTACCGAATTCTTATTTATGGATCGTAACCAATTACCCGGTGAAGAAGAGCAGTTCCAAGCGTATAAAGAGATTGTCGAAGCCATGGCGGGCAAACTCGTTGTACTGCGTACAATGGACATCGGTGGTGACAAAGAGTTGCCTTACTTGGATATGCCAAAAGAGATGAACCCGTTCCTAGGCTGGCGTGCCGTGCGTATCGGTTTAGTCCGTCGTGAAATCTTAGATACCCAATTACGTGCCGTGTTACGTGCTTCCGCCTTCGGTAAATTGGCGGTGATGTTCCCGATGATCATTTCTGTTGAAGAAATTCGTGAGTTAAAAGGTATTATCGCAGAGCTTAAAGCACAGCTACATACCGAAGGAAAAGCCTTTGATAAAAATCTGCAAATCGGTGTGATGGTCGAAACGCCGTCGGCAGCAGTAAATGCCCGTCACCTTGCAAAAGAAGTCGATTTCTTCAGTATCGGTACTAACGATTTAACCCAATATACCTTAGCGGTCGATCGTGGTAATGAAGTTATCGCCCACTTGTATAATCCGTTAACACCGTCGGTGTTAAACTTAATCAAACAAGTAATCGATGCCTCTCACGCAGAGGGTAAATGGACGGGTATGTGCGGTGAATTAGCCGGTGATGTTCGCGCAACTGCATTATTACTCGGTATGGGCTTAGATGAATTCAGTATGAGTGCGATTTCAGTTCCGCACGTGAAAAAACTGGCTCGCAGCATTCGCTACGCCGAAGCAAAAGCGCTTGCGGATAATGCGTTGGCACAGCCAACAGCGGCGGATATTGAAAGATTAGTTGAAGAGTTCTATCAAAAACTCAACTAATAGCATACAAAATCAAAATTCTCGTATAGAATAGGCGAGAATTTTATTCATTTAATGATGGAGATTAGATTATGGGCTTTTTAGATAAACTTTTTGGCGGCAAAAAAGAAGCTGCGGTAAAAGAGGTCAGCATTTATGCGCCGCTTTCAGGTGAAATTGTAAACATTGAAGATGTACCGGATGTTGTGTTTTCTGAGAAAATCGTTGGTGATGGTATTGCCATCCGTCCAAACGGCGATACTATCGTTGCGCCGGTCAATGGAACTATCGGCAAAATCTTCGAAACGAACCACGCATTTTCAATTGAGTCTGATGACGGTGTTGAATTGTTTGTTCACTTCGGTATTGATACCGTTGAATTAAAAGGCGAAGGTTTTGTACGTGTGGCGGAAGAAGGTCAAGTAGTGAAAGCAGGCGATCCTGTGATTAAATTTGATTTAGCTTTACTTGAAGCCAAAGCAAAATCCGTACTCACCCCGGTTGTGATTTCAAATATGGATGAAATCAGCAACTTAGTGAAAAAATCGGGTGAAGTTGTTGCAGGTCAAAGCGTTGTGTTAACTTTAACAAAATAAGTGACCTCTAAGGCAAAGATGAAAACCACAGGCTTTCCTGTGGTTTCAGACCACTGACAAACCCACCTTTTCAGACTTCCTGTCAAAAGTGGGTTTATTTTTTGCCGTTTTATCCCTTTTCTTCTATTTCACGTCTGATATCCACTCAAGCGGTCAGTTTTGTGGAT
>JBGXMX010000142.1:0-4385 GCA_041809245.1 Glaesserella sp. | reverse complement strand
GTCTGCCAAATCTCCCCTAACCCCTCTTTACTAAAGAGGGGGATCAGAGAAAATTCTTCACTCATTTGATGAATTAACATCGTTTTGCAGTTCTTCAATCTTTAAATTTCCTATGAACCAGTTCCCCTCTTTAGTAAAGAGGGGTTAGGGGAGATTTGGCAGACTTAATCGCGAAGTGAGAGAGAAATCAAGGCTGATTATAATTATGCCCTGTCTCTTTTTTGCTCAACACCCCAACTCTCTCAAATATCCTTCCATTTTAGTTTCCAACTCCGCCAATTGCTGTTTTAACTGCATTCTTTCCGCTCGAACTTGGTGCAGATCGATCAGCTGTTCTTCTTCAAAGGTATCCACATAGCGTGGGATATTCAGGTTGTAATCATTTTGTTGAATATCAGCGAGAGTGGCAACAAAGGCGTATTTTTCCACCGCTTGTCGTGTGCGGTAAGTGCGGACGATTTTTTCGATGTTTTCCGCAGTAAGCATATTTTGATTTTTACCCGGCTTAAACTCGTTACTGGCGTCAATAAACAGTACGCTATCATCTGTTTTGTTTTTACGGAAAATCAGAATTGCCGCAGGAATACCCGTGCCATAGAACAGTTTTTCAGGCAAGCCGATGACGGCATCTAGTAGGTTTTCATCAATCAATTTTTGACGAATTTTACCCTCGGCAGCCCCTCGGAACAGCACACCGTGCGGCACAACTACGCCCATTCTGCCCGTTTTCTCTTTGAGCGTTTTAATCATATGTGAGATAAACGCATAATCGCCTTTTGTTTTTGGCGGTAAGCCACGTTCAAAGCGTTGGAAACGATCTTGGCTGACTTCGTCATAGCCCCATTTATCCAATGAAAACGGTGGATTGGCGGTAACAATATCAAAGGTAATCAATTCGCCGTTGCTGTCCAATAATTTCGGGTTGCGAATGGTATCGCCCCATTCAATGCGATGGTTATCTTCACTGTGCAAAAACATATTCATTTTCGCCAATGACCACGTTGAGCCAATCGCTTCTTGTCCGTATAAGGCATAATTTTTGCTTTGGTGATTTTTCACCACTTTTTGACCGCACTTCATCAACAGCGAACCGGAGCCACAAGCAGGATCACAAATGCTGTCGCCCATTTGTGGGTCGAGCAGTTCGGCAATTAAATCCGATACTTCAGGTGGTGTATAAAATTCTCCTGCTTTTTGCCCACCGCTTGCAGCAAAGTTTTTAATCAAATATTCGTAAGCATTGCCGATAATATCCAGCGTGCCGACTTTGCTTGGTTTCAAATCCAATTCAGGTTTGGCGAAATCTTCCAACAGCTCACGCAAAATAGTGTTTTTCTGCTTTTCTTCGCCCAATTTATCGGTGTTAAAGGAAATATCTTGGAAAACGCTTTTGCCTGCATCTTTGAGTTTGGTGCCGTTGGCTTCTTCAATGGCGTGCAACGCCTGATCGATACGTTCACCATTACCTGCTTCAAACCGCTGCTCATACAAGCGGTAAAAATTAGCGTGCGGTGGCAACACAAATCGCTCTTGTTTCATCATTTCTTCAATCAATTCAGGCACATCGCCGTATTCCGCTTGATATTGTTGATAATGGTCTTGCCATACGTCTGAAATGTATTTCAAAAACAGCATCGTTAAAATGAAATCTTTATAGGTATCCGGGCTTATCGTGCCACGAAAGGTATCGCAAGCAGACCACAGGGCTTTGTTAATATCGTCTTGGTTAATGAACATCGGTTATTCCTTATTAGTGAGTTTTTTCTGATGATTTTCAAGGTTTTTAATGCTTTTGTCTGGTGTCGGTAAATCTTCGGGCATTGTACCACCAAGTTCTTGAATAGTTTGACGAACTTTTTTACCTACATCAAAATGGGTTTGGTTGGCTTCCTGTTTCGTCTGAATATTATCTCTACGTAGTTTTTCTTCCGTTTGCGTGGCTCGGAATAGGTTAGCGGCAAGCTCCGTTGAACCCATATTTGCAACATCTCCTAATGTTTGCATTTATTATACTTCATTGTACTTACAGCAAAATCTGTGTTTGAAATTATAAACGGAAGAGTATGTAAATTAAGTGATATTTTGTACCCAAGTTATTACAACTTAAAGTGATTCAGTAACAGAAGAAAATAGAAATTTGGAACCGCAGAAGAAGTCGAGATAGTAAAAGTTAAGAACGGTAGAATTTTGCGAAGTTTTTTCAGAGTTTGCAAATTTCTTTTCAAAGCCCACCGCCTACCACGCTTTCCCTTCAAAACTTTCCACAAAAAAATCAATTAACTTTCTCACGGCAAGGGGGAGTTTGTCCCTTGATGGATACATCGCATAAATGCTGAATGTCGGTAGCTGCCAGTCGGTTAAAACGGCTTGCAGTTTGCCCTGTTGCAGTTCGGTTTCCAGCATATATTTTGGCAACATCGCAATGCCGTTGCCGTCCAGCACGGAGTTGAGCAAGGCTTGGGTGTCGTTGGTAGTGAAACGGCTGTTTAGGTCGAGCAACACTTCCCGTTTTCCTTTAGTACATTTCCACGCTTTACGGTTGATATTTTGGTGGGAAAGGTAATGATGTTGATAGAGATCGTCAGGCTGTTTCGGTGTACCGAATTGTGCCAAATAATCGGGCGTTGCCACCAGCAAAGAATGGCAATCGGCAAGTTTTCGGGCGATAAAATTGGGGTCGGGCGTGTTGGTAATCCGAATGGCAAGATCGATCCGTTCGCTGATTAAATCCATTGGTTGATCGTTAAGCAACAGTTGAATATTCAATTTCGGGTGCAGCTGCAAAAAGCGATTGACCATTTGCACCAAATGATACGTCCCGAAAGTTTGGCTGCTGGTTATACGCAACACACCACGCAATTCGCCTTGCTGTGCCATCATCTCCTGTTCCATCTCTGCGGTTAAATTAGTAATTTTTTGGCAAAAAAGCACCGCTTGTTCGCCAGCATCAGTCAAGGCGACTTTGCGGGTAGAACGCTGAAACAGTCGGGCGTTCAACCATTCTTCCATTAAAGCAACATAACGGCTGATCATCGGTTTGGAAATCTCTAAACGTTCGGCTGTAGCGGTAAAACTGCCTGTTTCGGCGACAGTCAGAAAGACTTTGATAGCGGTGAGTTTGTCCATAGCTATCCTTTTTGTTTCTTAATCAGAAATAATTATATTCTAAAATCGCTGTTTTTCTCTCTTTTTATTTCATTAAAATACATACATCAATGACTTTTATTATACGAAAAATAGGAAAGCAAAATGAAAATCTACTACTTATTCGATCCCCTTTGTGGTTGGTGTTATGGGGCGTCAGCGACATTGCAAAAACTGAATGAAATCTATCCGCTTACCTTAACGCCAACGGGGTTGTTTTACCAAAGTGGTCGTAAAATGGACGCAGATTTCGCCCGCTATGCGTGGAGCAACGACCAACGGATTGAAAAATTGACCGGTCAGCCGTTTAGTCAGGCATATTTGGAAAACGTGTTGCAAGGCGAAGGCGAGTTTGATTCGGCAAACAGCTTGCTTGCTTTAACGGCGGTGCAACAAATTACCCCAGAACAAGAGCTTGTAGTCTTATCAGCCTTGCAGACGGCACGTTATGTGGACGGTTTGGATAATGCGGATTTGGCGGTAGTTGAACAGGTGTTGCACAAGCTCAATCTTAGCCAAGCGGTACCATTACTTAGCGAACAATCTACCCAAACGGCATTAGAGCAACGTCTTCAATTTGGGCAACAACTCGCCCACCATTGCGGCGTACACGGTGTGCCGCGGTTGATTGTGGAGAAAGATGAACGGTTGCATATTGTGCCGAGCCGGTTGTTGTATGGGGACATTCAAGGGTTGGATGGTTATTTAAAGCGGTTGTAAAAGTGCGGTGGGTTTTGAGAGGATTTTGTAAGTTTCTCTTAAAATTCCATCTCTTTATATTTTGTTGTAACCATAAAAATATCCTTGCATTTAAAGCTTTTATGGTTATAACCATAAATGAATGATAAAATCATCTTGAAATTATGAATATAAGCAAAAAGTGATTAAATAGGGTGTTGAATTTAATTCAATAAAAGTGCGGTCGGATTTTGATGTGTTTTTTAGCAAAACATTCAAGCAATCCCATAACCCCGAATGATTTTCGTCGGAAGTATGACAAGCGGTGAGATTTTAAGAGAATTTTGCAAGTTGGGCGTAGGCGTGAATATCATTTGCTCCTGGATTTTGTATTACGCCTATTTTATTAACTTATTCTCTTTTAAATATTGCTCCGCCACCTCTTTGGCACTTTTGGGCATAGTAGACAAAATGGTTGCTAAAAAGTGGCTTAAAGCCTTATATTACGGGCTTTAAGCCACTTTTTTGAATTATGAACCAAAAGAATGTCATTTTTGCCACAG
>JBGXMX010000141.1:0-10947 GCA_041809245.1 Glaesserella sp. | reverse complement strand
TGCTTCACGGTCTATCCTTTTGCATTAAAATTTTAAACGAGCGATTGTAACGTAAATTTAAAGATAATAACAGAAACGGCAAGCGGTCGGTGTTGCAAACTTTTTTGCAAAATTGAGCGCTTGTGAGTTTGATTTGAGGCAAATTAGGTAAAGTTTGTTGCCGAACTTTATTAAAATCGATTACTCTAAACGGAAGTTGGGCATGTGGCTCAACATTTTTATTTTATAGAGGATTTAACGATGGGTTTATTTGATTTTGTATCGGATATCGGTAAAAAATTATTCAATAAGGAAGAAGAGGCGTCTAAAGCTGTGACAGAACATGTGGCTGAGGATAATCCCGGGGTGGACAATGTTTCCGTGACGGTTGAAAACGGAGTGGCGAATATTAGCGGAGTTGCCTCAACGGCTGCAGCGTTGGAAAAAGCGGTCTTAATGGTGGGTAACATTGCGGGCATTAACAATGTGAATGTTGCGGGCGTTCAAATTGCTAATGGCGAAAAAGTGGCCGGGGATGATGAATTCTACGTGATTCAAAAAGGCGATACCTTATGGAAAATTGCTGAAAAAGCTTATGGTAACGGCATAAAATATAAAGCGATTGTAGAAGCCAATAAAGAAGTGATTAAACACGAAGATAAAATCTTCCCGGGGCAAAAAATTCGTATTCCTAAAGGTTTATAATTTTCATCCTTTAATTAAGTAACAACGGAAAGTCTGAAACGGCTTTCCGTTTTTGTTTAAAATTCATTCGAATAAGTCTTACCTGTTTCGCTATATCCACGCTCTTGACTAAAGTTCTCGACATTGGCTTGACAGATCGTTACAATTTCCGTCTATTTTTCTATCTGTATTTTAGATACCAAATCCTTTTCCAATTACTGAGGTTTAAGAATGTCAATTTCTATTGAAACATTAGAAGGCTTACAACGCCGCGTAACAGTTACCGTTCCTGCAGATAAAATTGAAGCAGGCTATAAAGAACAATTAAAAGGCTATGCGAAAAACGCACGTGTCGATGGTTTCCGTAAAGGTAAAGTACCGCACTCAATCATCGAACAACGTTTCGGTTTAGCGGCTCGTCAAGATGTATTATCTGAAGAGATGCAACGTGCATTCTTTGATGTAGTGATTGCAGAGAAAATCAACCTTGCAGGTCGTCCGACATTCACACCAAACAACTACCAACCAGGTCAAGAGTTCTCTTTCACAGCAACATTTGAAGTGTTCCCAGAAGTTGAATTAAAAGGCTTAGAAAACATCGAAGTAGAAAAACCAGTAGTTGAAATCACAGAAGCTGATTTAGACAAAATGGTTGATGTATTACGCAAACAACAAGCAACATTCGCAGAAACTGCTGAAGCAGCAAAAGCAGATGATCGTGTAACAATCGACTTCGTAGGTTCAGTAGATGGCGAAGAGTTTGAAGGCGGTAAAGCATCTGACTTCGTATTAGCAATGGGTCAAGGTCGTATGATCCCTGGTTTTGAAGAAGGTATCGTAGGTCACAAAGCGGGCGAACAATTCGACATCAACGTAACTTTCCCGGCAGAATACCACGCTGAAAACTTAAAAGGTAAAGCTGCGAAATTTGCAATTACCTTGAAAAAAGTAGAAAACACCGTTCTTCCTGAATTAACAGAAGAGTTTGTGAAAAAATTCGGTTCTGCAAAAACCGTTGAAGAGTTACGTGCAGAAATCAAGAAAAATATGCAACGTGAGTTAAAAAATGCATTAACTGCTCGTGTGAAAAACCAAGTAATCAACGGTTTATTGGCAAACAATGATATTGCAGTTCCGGCAGCGGCAGTTGCGGAAGAAGTGGATGTATTACGTCAACAAGCGGTTCAACGTTTCGGCGGTAAACCGGAAATGGCAGCACAATTACCGGCTGAATTATTTGAAGCAGATGCAAAACGTCGTGTTCAAGTCGGTTTATTACTTTCAAGCGTAATCACATCTAACGAGTTAAAAGTTGATGAAGACCGTGTGAAAGAAACCATCGCAGAATTAGCATCAGCTTACGAACAGCCGGCAGAAGTGGTCGAATACTATGCGAAAAACCCACGTTTAACCGATAACATTCGTAACGTAGTATTAGAAGAGCAAGCGGTTGAAGCTGTGCTTGCAAAAGCAAAAGTGACAGAAAAAGCCTCTTCATTTGATGAAGTGATGGCTCAGCAACAAGGCTAATTTCTCTCATGCATTATTTGGCACGCCTTGGCGTGCCTTATATTAAATGCCGTTGGCGAGTTTATTTCGCTATGACTATTCATTTATATTAGAGAGAAACCTATGGAACAACTCACTTTTGCAGAACAACTTCAGCAATTCGTTGCCAACCACACCATTATGGTTGTGGCGTGGATTGCGTTAGTGATTGCTGTGGTGATCAATTTATATAAAGGTGTGACGAGCAAATTCAAAATTGTGGATAACGCTCAAGCCACCCAACTGATTAATAAAGAAGATGCAGTACTGGTTGATGTGCGTTCGGATGATGAATTCAGACACGGACATATCATTGAAAGTTTGCATTTAATTCCAAGCGATATTAAAGCGAAAAAGATCCAGTCTATTGAAAAGCATAAAGAGCATCCAGTGATTGTAGTTGATGCCAATGGCTTGAGTGCAAGTGGTTTAGCAAATGAACTGGTTAAACAAGGCTTTAATAAAGTTTATGTGTTAAAAGAAGGTATTGCAGGCTGGCGTGCAGCTAACTTACCGCTTGTGAAAAAACATAAATAATTCAATAAATTCAAATAAGGAATGACGATGGCTGAAGAAAACCAAGTTGCAGCAACAGAAGAGCAGCAACAAACTCCGTTTGAAATGCAAATTCAACGAATCTATATCAAAGATGTTTCGTTTGAAGCGCCGAACCTTCCGCATATTTTTCAACAAGAGTGGAAACCACAGTTAGGGTTTGAATTAGATACCGAAACTCGTGAGATTGCAGAAGATACCTACGAAATCGTGTTACATATCAATGTTCAAACCACATTGGAAGACAGCAACGATGTGGCGTTTATCTGTGAAGTGAAACAAGCGGGCGTATTTACGATTAAAGGTTTGGAAGGTATTCAATTAGCGCACTGTTTAGCGTCACAATGCCCGAATGTATTGTACCCTTATGCGCGCGAATTAATTTCAAGCTTAGTTAACCGTGGAACATTCCCTGCGTTGAATCTGTCGCCGGTTAATTTTGATGCGCTGTTTATGGACTATTTGGAACGCCAACAACAAGCGGAACAAACAGAACAACCTGCAAGCGTGAACTAATTTAATTCCCCTCGTAACAGAGGGGAATTTTTTAGCGTAGAGATAATTGAAAAATAATCGTCTCGGCTTGGCAACTAAAGGTGAACTTCGCCTTCATCACAACCCCTTCAGCGGTGGTTTCAAATTGACTGTGAATCTCACAGGGTTCACTTTCTACTTTTCTTGCTTTTTCAGTTAAAAAAGTAAGTGCCTGTTCCGCTTCTTGCTGCGAAGTATAAAGCTGCTCAAATTCAATACTACACTCTTCGTTATCAAACATTGCGGTACTGCTTGGTTTACATACGCCTTTGCAGCATTCTGCCTGATCACTGAAACTCTTTGTCATGATTTACTCCTTCTCATTTTGAAATTTCGTACAAAGCGTATCATAATATCCCGCATGATTTCATTGAGAAGGAACAACGTTATGTCAATTTCTAAACCGGCTATTTTAGAGGCTTACCATTTCCGTCACGCTTGTAAAGCCTATGATCCGACGAAAAAAATCAACGATGAAGATTTTCGTTTTATCTTAGAAACAGGTCGCTTGTCGCCAAGTTCATTTGGGTTTGAACCTTGGAAATTTTTAGTGATTGAAAATCAGGCTATCCGTGAATTAATTCGTGATAATGCTTGGGGGGCAAAAGATAAGGTGATGGACTGTAGTCATTTCGTGGTGATTCTTGTCCGCCAGCCTGAAACCCTGCTGGCAGACGGTGAATATGTACAACATATCATGCGGGATATTCACCATATTCCTGAAGATATGCTCAAACTACGTCAAGGTTTTTATCGGGCTTTTAGCGAAAATGATTTTGGTCTGACCCAAAACCCTGTGGCGTTTTATCACTGGGCGTGTCGTCAAAGTTATATTCCTTTAGCCAATATGATCACATCCGCCGCCATGATTGGAGTCGATAGCACGCCGATAGAGGGCTTTCCGTTAGAAAAACTGGATCAACTGTTTGTTGAAAAAGGCTTGTACGATCCTGCGGTATATAAATTAAGCGTGATGGTTGCCTTTGGTTATCGCCTTAATGAGCCTCGTGAAAAGACACGTCAAGCCTTTGAAGATGTAGTGGAATGGATTAAATAACGATACAAGCGGTCGGTTTTGCAAAAAAATTTGTAAGATCGACCGCTTGTGATTGATAAATTTTCATTGCAATTCCTCGTAAAATCTTGTATTTATCAACACTTTCATTTCAAACACAACTTCAACTTTTAGGAGCATAAAATGCAAAACGTAGGTTTTATCGGATGGCGCGGTATGGTTGGTTCGGTTCTGATGGATCGTATGGTTCAAGAGAACGACTTTGCGAATATTAACCCCGTGTTTTTTACTACTTCACAAGCGGGTCAAAAAGCCCCGGTTTTTGCAGGTAAAGATGCCGGCACATTAAAAAATGCCTTTGACATCGATGAATTACAAAAATTAGACATTATCGTGACCTGTCAAGGCGGTGATTACACCAACGAAGTCTATCCGAAATTAAAAGCAACGGGCTGGAACGGTTACTGGATTGATGCCGCTTCCGCACTGCGTATGCAAGATGATGCAATCATCGTGTTAGACCCGGTAAACCAACACGTCATTAGCGAAGGCTTACAAAAAGGCATTAAAACTTTCGTGGGCGGAAACTGTACCGTGAGCTTAATGTTAATGGCAATCGGCGGTTTATTCGAGAAAGATCTCGTGGAATGGGTGTCTGTCGCTACTTACCAAGCGGCTTCTGGTGCGGGTGCGAAGAATATGCGTGAATTACTCATTCAAATGGGTGAACTTGAAGACTCTGTAAAAGCAGAATTGGCTGATCCAGCTTCATCTATTTTAGAGATCGAGCGTAAAGTAACGGCAGAAATGCGTTCAGAAGATTTCCCAACCGCCAACTTCGGCGCACCACTTGCAGGCAGCTTAATTCCTTGGATTGATAAATTATTGCCTGAAACCGGACAAACCAAAGAAGAATGGAAAGGCTACGCAGAAACCAACAAAATTTTAGGCTTAAGTGCAAATCCAATTCCGGTTGACGGTTTATGCGTGCGTATCGGTGCATTACGTTGCCACAGCCAAGCGTTCACCATCAAACTCAAAAAAGATTTACCGTTAGCGGAAATCGAGCAAATCATTGCGGCACACAATGAATGGGTGAAAGTGATTCCAAACGACAAAGAAACCACATTGCGTGAATTAACGCCGGCGAAAGTTACAGGGACATTAACTGTTCCGGTTGGTCGTTTACGTAAACTGGCGATGGGGCCAGAATACTTAGCGGCATTTACTGTCGGTGACCAATTATTATGGGGTGCGGCAGAGCCTGTACGTCGTATTTTGGTACAATTAGTGAAATAATATCACCCGCTTAAACCTTAAGCCCATTGCTAAAACAAGCAATGGGCTTTTCTTGTTTAAAATCACTTTGTTCTAGCTTTCATGTCTTTAGAAAAATTATTACTGATACGCCGCTTTATTTCGACCCTTGCTTATTTTTCAATGCAAACGGTCTTTTTTATCTACCTGCAACAAAAAGGCTTATCTAACGCTCAGATCGCATTTTCGTTATCGGTGCTGTTTTTTTGTAGCCAAGCCCTTGCGATTTTTGCAGGCGTATTAGGCGACCGCTATGGTTTGGCGAAAATGATGTTAGTCGGCTGTATGCTTGATGTGATCGCCTATGTATTCTTCTTGTCTGCGGAAAGCTACGTAGTCTTATTAATGGCAACGATGTGCTTTGGTATGGGAAGTTGTCTGTTTGCAACAAATGCAAGGGCGTGCTTGCTTGCCTTGGCTGGCGATGAGTATGCGGCGAAAACCCGTTTACAAGGCAAATTTTTACGAGTCACCAGTATGTCGTCGATGGCAGCCCCGTTGCTCGCTATTCCCTTTATCAAATATGAACAGATCAATGCGTTAATTTGGTGCTGTTTTTTATTGGAAGCAGTGTTATTTGTCTTTATGGCAAAACCATTCTACCAAATGGAAAATGTGAATAATTTAGTGAAATTCCGCTGGGGGCAAATTCGGGAAATCATCACGAAAGAGTTTATTTTTGTTCACTTAATGCTGTTTGTACCGTTAAGTGTCGCAATGTCGTTTTTTGTGATTTTTCCTTATCTGTTTGACAATAAACTCAATGCCCCTGAACAGATTCCGATTGCATTATTTATTAATGGGTTAATGACCGTTGCCTTACAATCTTATTTCTCTAAGCATATCAATTTAACCCGTAAGCAACTCATTTTCGTCAGCCCGATTTTAGCAGTCGGTATGGTTTTGCCTTGGTTTATCACCTTGCATTATGCTTCGTTGGTTTCTGCCTATATCTATCTAGTGATTTTTACCTTGCTTGAAGTCTATGCACTAACGGCAATGGCAAATTTACTGGTGAAATTTGATAACGGTAAAAATCGTGGATTTATCTTCGGATCGTCTCGCTTGATCCAGTCGATTTTGACGATGATGGTGATGAATTTAATTCCTGTGCTGTTTTTGGTGTAACAGATGATGACACAAATTCTGCTTATCTCTTTCGGTGCGGTACTCGGCGCACTCTCTCGCTGGCAACTTGGTATATGGCTCAATCCGTTTATCAGTCAGTTTGCTTTTGGTACTTTAATGGCAAATGTGATTGGCTGTTTTTTGATTGGTATTGCGCTAGGTTTGAATTTACAAGAAAGTTCAAAATTGTTATTGATTACCGGTTTTCTCGGTAGTTTCACGACATTTTCTGCATTTTCAGCGGAGATCGGAGAAAAACTGCTTCAAGAAAAGTGGTTGAATGTGGTGGGAATTTTTCTATTGCATAATATCGTCGGCATTATGGCAACGGTGATCGGTGTGATATTGATAAAATCGATGACAAGCGGTAGGATTTAGCTGATTTTTTGCAAATGTAGGTGCGCTATGGTTCTGTTTCATCAATCTTGGGAAAAATATTTACGCCTGATTTTTGCATTATTGGCGGTAGGGCTGTTTTCAAGCGGCGTGGTGACTTTTATCGCTGCAAATTGGGAATTGTTGACGAAATTTCAAAAACTTTATGGTGTACAGGCGCTGCTCGTTGTCGTAACACTTCTTGCCGTGTGGATTTATCACAAGGAAAGCCGGCAACAAAAACTTTTCAAAAGTTATGCGCTCTTTTTTGTCTCCTTGATTGTGATTGGTGCTTTACTCGCCCTTATCGGACAAATTTATCAAACAGGGGCGGACCCTTGGCAACTTTTTGCTCTTTGGACATTGTTGCAGCTCCCCCTTTTACTTTGCCTACCTAATATCGCAGGAGCATTACTCTTTTTAGCTACCTTAAACATTGCCTTACTTCGTTATCAATTTATTCATGATATCGACATTTCTTTTGTCATCGGAGTCAATTTGCTTCTGCTTGCGGTGATTGAAGCGACAAAATCACGCTTATACGATCCTTGGCTTGTCGTAAATAAAATTCAAAATGTTATTTTAGTGTCCCTATTAGGCCGGTTTATCGTGGAAAATACCCAATTAATCCCAATCACTTGGCTCATTACCATTGGGCTACTTTGGTTTTATAGAACACGTCGCCTTGATTTATTTAATCTCACCGTACATTTTGCCTATTTAATTTCATCCGTAAATTTCTGGTTATTAGAGAAACTTGAACTGGCAGGGTTACTACTCACAGTATTGCTCACTCTATTTGCTATCCTTTTTGTTGTTTATCAAGTGAAGCAATCTGTCACGATACATCTGTCTCCGTTTCAATCACACCTTGCCATACAACTGCTCTATCTGTTTTTGATTGCACTCGGTACAGGAATGTTTGTCCTATTTATTGCTTTATTTGTCGTACAAGATGAAGCTTATACGTTACTTTTCACAACAGCTATTCTCCTTATTCCTGCGTTCGTTTTTAGGAAAAAGGAAAATTATTTAGAACTCAGTGCGATTTGTTTTTTGGTTGCATCGGGTACTTGGTATGCTTTTTGCCTATTTTTAAATCTCTCTTTTTGGATTATCTTAGCCTTAAACATTGGTGCATCGATGCTCGTTTACCTGATAAACAAGCAGCTTTGGGTCAGAACATCAGCCGTTCTTCAAATTTTATTCCTGCTGTTTTTTTACTTTGATAGCCCAAGTTATGCGGGTGATAACATATTCGACGACGTTCTCTATAACCTCTTTAGTTACTATGCGTATTACTGGCTATCACTTGGTTCACTGATTTGTTTTTATTGGACCAGACGCACTCGGTTTGATCTACGCCCTATTGCGTGGAGTTTTCTTCTCTTTTATGTGTATTTTGTTTTCAGTCAATCACTCTTTAGTTATCACGTGGAAGCGGATGAATTACCGCAGATAAATACCTTTAGCGACTTCTTTCATTTGGCTACTTTTGATCTATTCACTCGCCCTTGGGATATTCATTCATTTTTATCTCTCATTGTATCCCTTTATGCTATTGTCACTTTTTTACTTTTACATAAGACACAGCAACGCCCAATAAATTGGCTGATTACTAGTGGTATCTTATTTTTGAGCATTAGCTTCATTAGCGTACCATTACTCATCTTTTGTATTGCATTACTCTTATTCGCTTATACCAAACAAAGCCGGCCGCTCTTTGTATTTAGTTTAGTGATAGCAATAGCATCATTAGCAGAATATTACTATTCACTAAAACTGCCGTTACTCTATAAATCCTATTTGTTGTTAAGTGTAGGTGTTGTATTTAGCCTGATTGTCGTCCGCTTATATCGTCAATATCCGGAGCAACAAGAGCATATACAAGGACATTCTTCATACACTAAACGCATACCGGTTACTGCTCTTGTCACGCTTATTTTAACCTTAGGTATTGCACAATTTACGATTCATCAGAATGAAGATATATTAAAAAATGGCGAATCTATTGTATTGAAGTTAGCTCCTAAAGATCCTCGCTCACTCATGCAGGGGGATTATATGGAACTCAATTATGAGCTGCTTCAACAAGTGAGTGAAGTATTACCAAATGAAGGACTTGCCAACAGCACAATTTATGCCTTGCTGACTCTTGAACAAAACCATGTCGCAACACTTTGTCGGGTGGAGTTTGAAACGCCGGCGAATTTCGAGGGTTGTGCTCAAGGTATTTATTTACCTCTGACACTAGACAGTTACTGGAACTTATCTCTCCCAACCCATCAATTCTTCTTTCCTGAAGGTAAGGCGAGTTATTACAATCAGGCTCAGTATGGAGAATACCGTTTTAAAGAGGGGCGGGCGTTATTGTTGAGATTGTTAGATGAGGATTTAAAGGTTTTATAAAGTGAGAAAAACCGATTCGGATGAATCGGTTTTTGGGTCTAGGGGCAATTAGAATTTCGCTAAAAGCATCGCTTCTAATTTCTCTTGGTCAATCGCAAATTTACGGATACCTTCCGCTAATTTCTCAACTGCCATCGGATCTTGGTTGTGTTCCCAGTAGAATTCCGCTTCTGTCATCGGCGTTGGGCGAGCTTTTACTTCACCTTTGTACTCTAATTTACGCACTAACGGTGCTTCGCTTTCTTGTAACTCTTTTAATAATGTTGGTGCAATTGTTAAGCGGTCACAACCGGCTAATTCCGTGATTTCACCTGCATTACGGAAACTTGCGCCCATCACCACAGTGTTATAACCGTATTGTTTGTAGTAGTTATAGATTGATGTCACAGAGATGACGCCCGGATCTTCTGCCGGTGCGTATTCTTTCTTATCGGAATTCGCTTTGTACCAGTCAAGAATACGTCCCACGAACGGTGAAATTAAGTAAACGCCCGCTTCCGCACAAGCACGCGCTTGAGCTTGAGAGAATAATAACGTTAAGTTACAGTTAATCCCTTCTTTTTCTAACTGCTCTGCTGCTTTGATACCCTGCCAAGTTGAAGCAATTTTGATCAGAATACGGTCGTTACTGATACCGGCCTCATTGTATAACGCAATAAGTTTGCGCGCTTTCGCAATGGTTTTTTCCGTATCGTAAGAGTAGCGGGCATCGACTTCCGTTGAAATGCGTCCCGGAACGATTTTTAAGATCTCTAAACCGATATTCACCGCTAATTTATCTTCAGCATCAATCAGTTGTTGTGCTTTGTCATTGCTTTTTGCTTTGGCATACGCAATCGCTTCATCAATTAACGGTGCATATTGTGGCAGTGCGGATGCACTTAAAATTAATGATGGGTTGGTTGTAGCATCTTCCGGTTGATATTTTTTGATTGCCTCAATATCACCTGTATCGGCAACCACGACGGTCATTTGACGTAAAGCATCTAATTGGTTCATAAAAAGTTCCTCTAATATATGGAGTGAAAAACATTTATATCATATCAGTAACTGGAAAGAGAAAATAGAAAGAATTTTGATTGAAGCGATAGATTTTGCAAAGTTTGTCAGAAAACAGACCGCTTGTCGCTAATAAAATCAGCCAAACTGCACTGTTCAACAAGCGGTCGGTTTTCTCAAAAAATTTGCAAAAATCTAAGAGAATCTCACCGCTTTTATTTATTGTAGATAGAGCCTAGACTCTATATCTCTATGGAACTAGCCAAATGTGACATTAATATCACTATCAATTACGAGAGTATTGACAGTTGTTCCATCAATAGCATCTATAAATTGATATTTATCATAGGTGTTAGTCCCAGAGACAACAGTCTCAGTAAGTTTATCTGCCTCAGTAAAGCCTT
>JBGXMX010000140.1:0-6850 GCA_041809245.1 Glaesserella sp. | reverse complement strand
TGATTGATGGAGTACGTAAACATCATATTCCCGTTGTCTTTAGCGAAAGTACGGTGTCGGATAAACCGGCTAAACAAGTGGCGAAAGAAACCGGGGGGAGATACGGCGGGGTGTTATATGTCGATTCGCTTTCAACCCAAGACGGTAAGGTGCCGACTTATATCGATCTGCTTAAGGTAACGGTCACGACCATTGCAGATGGGTTTGAGGGGAAATAATTGAAATAGTGAGAGGTCAACAAGCGCTCATTTTTCCTTAAAAATTTGTAAAACCCTCTCCCTTTGCAAATTTTTGATTTGTTTCACCTTCTCTTGCAAGCGGGAAGGGGATGTTGTTAAGTAGAGATAATATAAATGTTAAAAATAACCCACCCTCCGACTTCGCTTTCCGTTAAAGATGTCACTGTCCGTTATAGCAACGGGCATACAGCCATTCATGATATCTCTTTTCATCTTGATGGCGGGACGATTTGTGCGTTACTGGGGGTGAACGGTAGCGGTAAATCCACCCTCTTCAAAAGCATTATGGGCTTGGTACAGCCGAAAGGCACTATCAAACTTTGCGGTTTAACGGTTAATCAAGCCCTAAAACGCAATCTTGTCGCCTATGTGCCGCAAAGCGAAGATGTTGATTGGCAGTTTCCTGTCTCAGTCTACGATGTGGTGATGATGGGGCGTTACGGCTATATGAATTTTCTGCGAATTCCTTCCGCCAACGATAAACGGAAAGTAGATGAGGCCATGCAGCGAGTGGGGATCGCACACCTTGCCGAACGTCAAATCGGCGAGTTATCGGGCGGTCAGAAAAAACGGGTGTTTTTGGCTCGTTCTCTTGCCCAAGAGAGCAAAATCATTTTGTTAGACGAGCCGTTTACCGGCGTTGATGTGAATACCGAAAATGCGATTATCGACTTGTTCAAACAGCTACGGGCAAGCGGCCACTTAATTCTTGTGTCTACTCATAATTTAGGAGCGGTGCCGAATTTTTGCGATCAGGCGGTTATGATTAACCGCACGGTGATTGTTGCCGATAAAATCGAAAATGCGTTTACCCCTGAAAATCTTGAACAGGTGTTTGGCGGCGTATTGCGCCATCAACAACTACTCGGGACAATAATTACTCAAAAAAAGGAATAAAATCAAATGTTTGAGTTGTTGCTAGAACCTTTTTCGTACGATTATATGTTTAAAGCGATTGCTTTAAGCGGGGTGATTGGGGCGGTTTGCGCCTGTTTATCGGCGTATTTGATGTTAAAAAGCTGGTCTTTAATTGGCGATGCGTTATCACATGCGGTCGTCCCCGGCGTAGCGCTTGCTTATGCCTTTTCCTTACCTTATGCAGTCGGGGCATTTTTTGCCGGCTTTTTGGCTTCGATTGCTATTCTTGCCGTGAAATCCGTCACTAAATTGCGCGAAGATGCGGTAATCGGCTTTATTTTCAGCTCGTTTTTTGCGCTGGGGCTTTTGATTATTTCAGCAAACCCGACCTCGGTGAATGTCGAATCGATCATATTCGGCAATATTCTTGGCATCGCCGATGAAGATCTGCTGCAGGTAGCTCTTGTTATGGGAATAACGGTTTTACTATTGCTGATGTATTGGAAAGATCTGTTACTGGTCTTTTTTGACGAAGTACAAGCCAAAGCGGTCGGTATTTCCCCGCTTAAATTACGCATTTTATTCTTTAGCTTGTTAAGCGCTTGTATCGTCAGTGCTTTACAAAGTGTCGGGGCGATTTTGGTGATCGCCATGGTTGTAACCCCCGGCGCAACGGCTTATTTGCTGACCGATCGTTTTGGTCGATTGTTGATTTTATCCGCCTTAATCGGCGGTATTACAAGTTTTATCGGGGCGTATTTCAGCTATTTTGCTGATGGCGCAACGGGGGGATTTATTGTCTCGCTACAGACTTTTGTGTTCCTATTCGCTTTTCTGTTTGCTCCGAAATATGGCTTATTACCTAGAAAATTTGCAAAAAATTCCCTAAAAGCGACCGCTTGTAGAGAGGAACAGCGATGAATACGATTTACCAATGGTTTGCCGAACCGCTCGGTTATCCTTTTATACAACAAGCGTTGTTGATCGGTATAGTCGTTGCCACCGTTTGTGCAACGCTTTCCTGTTATTTGGTTTTAAAGGGCTGGTCGCTAATGGGAGATGCGATTTCCCATGCCGTTTTACCCGGTATCGTGCTTGCCTATCTGCTTGCCATTCCTCTTGGTATTGGGGCGTTTTTCTCCGGCATTTTTTGTGCGGTTTCCGTCGGCTATCTTAAAGAACACAGCCGTTTGAAAGAAGATACGGTGATGGGCATTGTTTTTTCGGGTATGTTTGCCATCGGTTTGGTGATGTTTGTTAAAGTCGAGTCGGAGCAACATTTAAGTCATATCATTTTCGGTAATTTGCTTGGTATGCTTCAAAGCGAGATGTATCAATCCCTTGCGATTTCGTTGGTGGTCTTGGTTGTTATGCTTTGCAGGCGCCGAGATTTGCTCTTATTCTGCTTTGATCCAAGCCATGCAAGAACCGTCGGGCTTAATATTTCCGTGCTACATTACGGCTTACTCACGCTACTTGCTTTAGTAATCGTCAGTGCGATTCAAGTGGTCGGTGTTATCCTTGTGATTGCGATGTTGATTACCCCCGGAATCACCGGCTATATTCTGAGTAAAAGATTCGACCGAATGTTGATAATCGCCATTTTTACCGCAGTGAACAGTGCTTTTTGGGGCGTATTTTTGAGCTTTTACTTTGATGTTGCAACCGGGCCTTGTATTGTAGTGTTACAAGCGCTGTTTTTCCTCTTCGCTTTAGCCGTGACGTTTTTCCATAAAAATAGAGTGATGTTGGGTTAAGCGGTAGTTAAAGAAATCAGCCCGAAACCTTTTCTTTAATCCCTCCACTTTCGCTATAATAGCCCAAATTATTTAGATCAAAGAGAGTTCAAATGGCAACAATCGCACAAAATCCGCTCGTTTTAGTGGACGGTTCGTCCTATTTATATCGTGCATTCCACGCATTTCCCCCTTTAACTAACAAACAAGGTGAGCCAACGGGGGCGATGTATGGCGTGCTGAATATGTTAAAAAGCCTGATTGCACAGGTTGAGCCAAGCCATATTGCAGTCGTGTTTGATGCGAAAGGGAAAACCTTCCGTGATGAGCTGTTTGAACAGTATAAGTCCCACCGTCCGCCGATGCCCGATGAGCTTCGTTCGCAGATCCAACCGTTACACGCAATGATTAAGGCATTGGGTATTCCGTTGTTGTCGATTGAAGGGGTGGAAGCTGATGATGTGATTGGCACGCTTGCGGTGCAGGCTTCACAAGCTGGTAAGCACGTTTTAATCAGTACGGGCGATAAAGATATGGCTCAACTGGTGAACGATCATATTATGCTGATTAACACTATGAACAATACCTTGTTAGATCGTGAAGGAGTGATTGAAAAATATGGTATTCCGCCTGAGTTGATTATCGACTATTTAGCCTTATTGGGCGACTCGTCCGATAATATCCCCGGGGTAAAAGGTGTGGGCGAGAAAACGGCGATTGCGTTGTTGCAAGGCATTGGCTCAATGCAAGCGATTTATGCGAATTTAGACAAAGTTGCAGAGTTATCATTTCGTGGGGCAAAAACCTTTGCCCCGAAACTGGAAGCAGAAAAAGAAACAGCCGATCTCTCTTATCTATTAGCAACGATCAAAACCGATGTTGCCCTTGATGTCACTTACGATCAGCTTCTTACTCAACCCCAACAGCGAGATCAACTGGTGGAACTGTTTGGTCGTTATGAATTTAAACGCTGGCTGAACGAAGTGATGAATGATGCTAACCCAGTGACACAAACATCAGCAGAGAAAATTCCGAACAATTATCAAGCCACACAAGCGGTCAGTACTGAACAAAAATCTGCACCTTTTGCAAAAGTCGAGATAGATCGCACCGCTTACGATTGCGTGAACAGCCCTGAGCTGTTTACCAAATGGCTGGCAAAATTGCAAATGGCAGAGCTTGTGGCGGTGGATACCGAAACGGATAATTTAGATGCAATGCAAGCGAATTTAGTCGGGATTTCATTTGGCTTAGAAAATGGCGAAGCGTGCTACATTCCATTGGCACACAAAGGCAAAATTGCACAGCCGACCCAAGTGGATCTGTTTGGTGAAAGTGAAGCGGAACTTGATGAAATCGAAGCGTTACTGCCTAACCAGTTGAACAAAGCAGACTGTTTGGCACAGCTAAAGCCGATTTTAGAGAACCCAAATATCCGCAAAATCGGGCAGAACATCAAATACGATTTAACGATTTTTGCACGCTACGGCATTGAGCTACAAGGGGTTGCCTTTGATACAATGTTGCAATCTTACACCCTAGACAGCACCGGTCGTCACAATATGGACGATTTGGCAGAGCGCTATTTAGGACATCAAACTATTCCTTTTGAAGAGTTGGCAGGCAAGGGCAAAAATCAGCTCACCTTCGATCAAATTGAACTGGATAAAGCGACAGAATATGCCGGGGAAGATGCCGAAATTACAATGAAATTGCACCAACTCTTATGGTCTGAACTGCAAAAAACGCCTGAATTGGTGAAACTGTTTGAACAAATCGAAATGCCGTTGGTGAGCGTACTTTCCCGTGTGGAACGAAACGGCGTATTAATTGATCCTGCCAAACTGTTGGCACATTCGGTTGAGATCGAACAGCGTTTGAAAGAGCTTGAAACCCTTGTACATCAAGAAGCTGGCGAAGTGTTTAACCTTGCTTCTACCAAACAACTGCAAGAGATTTTATTTAACAAACTCGGCTTACCGATTTTGAAGAAAACCCCGAAAGGTGCGCCATCAACGAACGAAGAAGTGTTGGAAGAACTGGCTCAAATGGGACACCAAGTGCCGGTGCTGTTGATGGAACATCGTGGCTTGAGCAAGCTGAAATCGACCTACACCGATAAACTACCGCAGATGATTAACGCACAAACAGGGAGAGTGCATACTTCATATCATCAAGCGGTGACGGCAACAGGGCGACTTTCATCAAGCGATCCGAATTTACAAAACATTCCGATCCGCAACGAGCAGGGCAGACGTATCCGTCAAGCCTTTATCGCCCGTGATGGCTATGTGATTTTGGCGGCGGACTATTCGCAAATTGAGTTACGCATAATGGCTCACCTTGCTAATGATGCGAATATGATCAAAGCCTTTGCTGAAGGTAAAGACATTCACCGTTCTACGGCGGCGGAAATTTTTGGCGTGCCGTTGGAAGCCGTAACCAGTGAACAGCGTCGTAGTGCCAAGGCGATTAACTTCGGCTTGATTTATGGAATGTCTGAATTTGGTTTGGCAAATCAACTAGGCATTTCTCGTACCGATGCAAAAAAATATATGGAACTTTACTTCCAGCGTTATCCTGCGGTGCAACAGTTTATGTTAGACATTCGTGAAAAAGCCGCTGAAAAAGGCTATGTTGAAACCCTATTTGGTCGCCGTTTATATTTGCCTGAAATTAACTCAAGCAACCAAATGCGACGCAAAGCGGCGGAACGTGTTGCCATCAACGCCCCAATGCAAGGCACGGCGGCAGACATTATCAAAGTAGCAATGATCGGGATCGATCAAGCGGTGCGAAACTGCGAAGATATTGCAATGATTATGCAAGTACACGATGAATTAGTCTTTGAAGTCAAAGCCGACAGAGTGGAGCATTATCCCCAACTGATTAAAGCCGAAATGGAAAAAGCGATTGAGCTTAAAGTGCCATTGATTGCGGAAGTTGGGGTTGGAAGCAATTGGGATGAGGCGCATTAAGGCTTAAAAGAGACCTGTTTTTCTCATCCCGATAGTATTTACTTGCTACAAGCACTCTGTTTTAGGGAAATTTCTGCAAGATTTTTCACGAAAACGAGCGCTTGTTGCATTACCAACACATATTACAAAAGCGTCCGAAGCCAAAGCGCATATCATCATAGTGCATACGCAAATATTCAATCTCTTCTTGTGCTTTACGATTTTCTAAGGCTAATTTATAACATGCTTGGAA
This sequence comes from Glaesserella sp., assembly GCA_041809245.1. Classification (GTDB taxonomy): domain Bacteria; phylum Pseudomonadota; class Gammaproteobacteria; order Enterobacterales; family Pasteurellaceae; genus Glaesserella. The sequence continues at coordinate 807 of JBGXMX010000140.1, read as the reverse complement.
AACCGGATTGTTTACTTTTTCACTGTAACGCTTTTCAAAATCCGCTTGTGCTTTTGCCGTACGATGAAGCGGCGGGTTAAATTGTTCGTGCATTAATTCTGCCGTTTCCGCATCACATTGTTTGGCTAATTGAACTTGCAACGCTTGCTCCGCCCGTACTCTTTTGGCTTCCCGTTCCGCTTTTTGTTCGGGAGTGATAGCACAAGAAGCCAATAGGCAGCCGAGGGATAAAATCAATGTCGTTTTTAATAGTTTCATACAATATCCTTGTGAATTAAGGTTTATTTGGGGCAAATAAGGTTGTCCATATTTGGGTTACAAAGGCTCGTTCGGCGCTAAATTGTTCGCCGCTTACCACGCTCTCTTTATTGAGTAAATTTAAATGATGAATTTGGTTGCGCAGCCCGGTATAGCAGGCTTTTAATTTGTCACCTTGCTCTTGAGTTAAAATTCCACAGGCGATGGCGCTTTCAAAAATACGTACATTATCCGACCACACCGCCATTTGCGGATAATCATGGGCGTAATTTAAGACCAAATATTGGGCGATAAATTCAATATCGGTGATACCGCCTTTGTCTGTTTTTAAGTGAAATTTATCGGCGGAATGCGAGCTGAGATGTTGGTACATCTTTTCACGCATATTGCAAATTTCTTCCCTTAATTGAGCGCTTGTTCGGGCTTTAGACAGCGTTTTGGCGCGAATTTGTTCAAATTTATTGCGTAGTATTTGCGTGCCGTAGACTGCTCGGGTTCGGACTAAGGCTTGAGATTCCCATGTCCAAGCTTCATTTGTTTGATAATCGT
>JBGXMX010000139.1:0-14426 GCA_041809245.1 Glaesserella sp. | reverse complement strand
CGAAAACAGTGGCGGAGTGGCAGGCATGGGGTGTTTATTTAGCTTATCCGAATGCACAAGAAACCATGAAATTAACTGCGTTAGGCTCAACAAAGCTATGGCTGGTTCGTCCGGATAAAGAAGTAGGAAGAGCTTTTTTAGTCTCTAACAATTTCCGTACCATCTTGGATTGGAATAAATCAAATAACTTTGCGGTGAGTATCAGTAAGTTCGCCGATCGGATTTTATTAGAGTTACAGTAGTTTTTTATTGCTGATAAAAATTAAGCACGATAGTATGTAATCTGCATCTTTAAAAGGATGCAGATTTTTTATTATAAGAAGAGACAGGAAAACAATGCGTAACACAGAATTAGTACAATGGTTTAGGCAGTCAACACCTTATGTCAATCTACATAGCGGCAAGACATTTGTCATTATGTTGGACGGAGAGGTTTTTAACAGCCCTAATTTTATTAATATCATTAACGATATCAGTTTATTGCATAGTTTGAATATTAAATTGGTCATTGTTTTTGGTGCCAGACCGCAGATTAATCAACTGCTATCACAAAATCATATTACACCGGAATATTTCAATAATATTCGGGTGACGAATAGCGAAACTTTAGATGTGGTAAAACAAGCGGTAGGCAAACTTCATTATGATTTGTTTGCCCGTTTGTCATTACGATCGCCCAATGCTCCGGTGATTAATATCGTCAGTGGAAACATGATCCTCGCCCAGCCGATAGGAGTTGTTGATGGCGTTGATTACGCCCTCAGCGGTAAAGTCCGTCGGGTCAATATCGAAAGTATCCGTCAACAATTGGAACGAAATGCGATCGTTTTACTCGGACCTATAGCGCCTTCCGTAACAGGTGAAATGTTCAATTTGCCCTTTGAAGAGATTGCTACGCAAGTGGCGATCAAATTAAAGGCAGATAAATTGATCGGTTTTTGTGAAGAACAGGGGGTTTTAGATCAAAATGGGGAGGTATTGTCCGATCTTGCTCCGCAAGATGCCAAACGTTATCTCAATCAATTAAATGAAAACGGAAAATACCACACCGCTAAAGCGCGCTTTTTACAAGCTGCGATTGATGTTTGTCGGGCAGGTATTAAGCGTTCTCATCTGATTAGTTATCAAGAAGACGGTTCTCTGTTACAGGAATTGTTTTCACGTGACGGTATCGGTACCCAGCTTTCAATGGAAAGCTCCGAAGATATTCGGATTGCAACGGTACAAGATATTCCGGGTATTTTGGAATTAATCCGACCGTTGGAACAACAGGGCATTTTAGTTAAACGTTCAAGAGAACAGCTTGAGATGGAAATTGCCAATTATACTGTGATAGAACGGGATGGTATTGTGATTGCGTGTGCAGCATTAAATCCGTATCTTGATGAAAAAATGGCGGAAATGGCTTGTGTGGCAGTGCACCCTGATTATCGGGACTCTTCAAGGGGAGATATTTTATTATCTGAAATTCAAAAGAGGGCTAAAAAACTAGGGGTTGAAAAGTTGTTTATTTTAACGACAAGAACGACCCAATGGTTCCAAGAGCGTGGATTTGAATTGGCAGAAATTGACGATTTACCAAAATATAAGCGGGATAATTATAACTACCAACGCCGTTCAAAGGTCTTAATTCAACCGCTATGAATAAAATAAGTCCGATCTTTTAATAAAAAGGTGGATTTTTTCAGCATTTCTGATAGAATCCGCCCGTTTTTTGTGCTTGAAATGTCAAGGCAAAAAACATTTTATTTTTAATCCATACTAAATCACACACATATCGCAGACTAAACATCGGGGTGCTGTTTTATTCTATTAGGAAAAAACGGTCGATGGCTTAGGATATGTGGAGGCAAAACCCTTCTGCAACAGCAGAAACAACAAAAAGGAAACTATTCTTATGGCACAAGTATCTATGCGCGATATGCTTAACGCAGGCGTTCACTTCGGTCACCAAACTCGTTACTGGAACCCACAAATGAAACCTTTCATCTTCGGTGCTCGTAACGGTGTTCACATCATCAACTTAGAGAAAACATTACCGTTATTCAACGATGCATTAGCAGAATTAACTCGCATCGCAAGCAACAACGGTAAAATTCTTTTCGTTGGTACCAAACGTGCAGCATCTGACGCAGTTAAAGCAGCAGCAGTAGAAAGCCAACAATTCTATGTAAACCACCGTTGGTTAGGTGGTATGTTGACTAACTGGAAAACAGTTCGTCAATCAATCAAACGCTTAAAAGATTTAGAAGCGCAAACTCAAGACGGTACTTTCGATAAAATCACGAAAAAAGAAGCGTTAATGCGTACTCGTGAATTAGAGAAATTAGAGTTAAGCTTAGGCGGTATTAAAGAAATGGCGGGTCTTCCTGATGCAATTTTCGTTATCGGTGCAGACTACGAACATATCGCAATCAAAGAAGCAAACAACTTAGGTATCCCGGTATTTGCTATCGTTGATACTAACGCAAGCCCGGCTGGCGTAAACTACGTTATCCCGGGTAACGATGACGCAGCACGTGCGATCCAACTTTATTTAGATGCAGCAGTTGCTGCAATCAAAGAAGGTCGCGGTCAAGAAACCGTTGCAGCAGAGTTTGTTGCAGAAGAAGCGGCTGAGTAATCGTCTTTAAGGCAAGCCCTTAAAACACATTCAACATTGTGAAGCAGGGGCAATTTAACCCCTGCTTTTTTATATATCTACACACAAGAGGAATAAAAAATGGCTGAAATTACAGCAGCACTCGTAAAAGAGCTACGTGAGCGTACCGGCGCAGGTATGATGGAATGTAAAAAAGCGTTAGTAGAAGCAAACGGTGATATCGAATTAGCAATCGACAACATGCGTAAATCCGGTCAAGCGAAAGCGGCGAAAAAAGCAGGCCGTGTAGCAGCTGAAGGTGTGATTCTTGCTCGTATCGGTGCAGGTTTCGGTGTATTAGTTGAAATGAACTGCGAAACCGACTTCGTAGCAAAAGATGCCGGTTTCTTAGGTTTGGCAAACGAAGTGGCAGACTATGCACTTGCTAATAAAGGCACATCAATCGAAGCATTACAAGCACAATTTGAAGAAAAACGTGCTGCATTAGTGGCTAAAATTGGTGAGAACATGAATATCCGTCGTGTTCAATACTTAGAAGGTCAAGTGATTGCACAATACTTACACGGTGCAAAAATCGGTGTATTAGTGGCAGGTCAAGGCTCGGCGGATGAGTTGAAAAAAGTGGCAATGCACGTTGCCGCATCTAAACCGGATTTCGTCAATCCGGAAGACGTTTCTGCAGAAGTTGTTGCAAAAGAGCGTGAAATCCAAATCGAAATCGCAATGAACTCCGGTAAACCAAAAGAAATCGCAGAGAAAATGGTTGAAGGCCGTATGGCGAAGTTCACCGGCGAAGTTTCATTAACCGGTCAACCGTTCGTGATGGATCCGTCACAATCTGTGGGCGCATACTTAAAATCAGTTAATACTTCCGTATCTAACTTCGTTCGTTTAGAAGTGGGTGAAGGTATTGAGAAAGTAGAAGAAGATTTTGCAGCGGAAGTTGCGAAAATCACCGGCGGTAACGCTTAATTCTGATTTTATCTTAGATCCACATAAAAGGCTAAATTCATCAGAGTTTAGCCTTTTTGTTCGGATGTCTCTAGCTGTCTAGTTCCTGTTGAATTTGTACTTTCAGGCGCTCTCGCTCCTCTTCACTTAATCCTCGATTTTCTTTTGTCGTTACTACGAAGAAATCTTCTACCCGTTCACCAATCGTTGAAATTTTTGCATTGATTAAGTTTAGCTGCTGTTGATTAAAAATATGACTGACTTGAGCCAGTAGTCCTTCACGATCTAACGTAAACAGCTCAAATGCGGTTGTATTCGGCTGAGAATTACTCAAAAAGCGTACACGGGTTTTCTTTCGTTTAAAACTTTGATGTTTTACGGGCTGTTTAACTAGATTAAATGGCTTTTCCGAGGTTTGCAAAACGGTATTAAACAGTGCCTGTTGGATCAGTACACAGCGATCGGCAGACAAGCGAGTTCCATCACTTTCGGTGACGATAAAGCTGTCTAACACCCGTCCGTTTTCTCCCGTAATAATTTGTGCATCATGAACGCTGACTTTTTTTTGGCTCAGAGTATGAGCAATGCGGGCAAAGAGCTGAGGCTGATCAACACAATAAATAAAAATTTCCGTTGCGCCACGGGCGTGTTGATTACTGACTAAAACCATCGGAAACTGTTGCTGAGTCAGATAATGTTGTGCATGCCAAATAAGCTGTCTAGGGTGGTGGATAACAAAATAGCTATCGGGGCAGGTTTGCCAAAATGACTCAAGTAAGCGGCTTTCATGTTCGGAAAGTTGATTTACCAGTTTGCTGAGGGCTTTTTTACGGTGATTAGCGGCAATTTGTTGATAGTCGATACATTCTTCTTGCCCTAGCGTCAACTGATGTTCTGTCAGTTCAAATAAATGACGGATAAGTGAACGTTTCCAATCGTTCCATAAAGATTCATTTGTCGCACAAATATCGGCAACCGTAAGACAAGTTAATGCTTTTAACTTAAGCGGAGTTTTGACGATTTGAGCGAATTCTCTAATCACTTCAGGATCGTGAATATCGCGCCGTTGTGCGGTAATTGACATACTCAAATGTTCTGCGACCAGCCAAGCCATATAATCGCACTCTTCTTCGCTAAAGCCGTGCTGTTTGGCAAATTGATACATATCAATAGCACCCAGTTGGGAATGATCGCCTTGTCTGCCTTTGGCAATATCATGGCAAAGTGCCGCAAGGTAGAGTAGCGGGCGTTTTTCTAATGTAGGAAAGAGTGTTGTACAGAGTGGGTGGCGTTCGGCGGTTTCCGCCTCCAAGAAACTTTCGAGTTTAAGCATTACCCGAATTGTGTGTTCATCAACGGTGTAAATATGAAACAGATCAAATTGCATCAGACCTTGAATTGCTTGCCATTGCGGTAAATAAGCGGTGAGTACGCCCAATTGGTGCATTGGCAAAATAGCACGTTTAACCATATTCGGTTGCTGAAAAATGGTTAAGAAACATTGGCGGGCAGCAGGAATTTCGCTTAATGGCTGCCGCTGTTTTTGTAGTGCAAGGCGTAGGTGGCGCAAAGTCATTGCGGAGACATTGGTGTGAGGCAATTGGGTTAAGTGATGGAACAAGGTTAAAATAGTTTCGGGGGATTGCTCAAAAACGGTATGATCTTCACAATAAAGCCGGTTATCTTGTAGCGAAAAGTTACGATCAAGCGGTCGTTTTTCTGATTTTTTTTGCAAAATTTGCAGAGTGTTTTGTTCGAAGCTATTTAGTATTAATTGGCTGAGCTGTGAAATAGAGTGGGTTGCTTGAAAAAAGGTTTTCATCATGGTTTCAACCGCATGATTACCTTCTCCTTCATAGCCAAGCTGCTCGCTCAGTTTTAGCTGGCGGTCAAAGCGTAAACGGTTGTCGTAGCGTTTTAGCTGTAAATGTAACGCAAAACGCATTTGAAACAGGACATTTTGCGCTTGTTGCAACTCATGATATTCCTCAGGGAATAAAATACCGTGCTCTAATAAATCTTCCAAGGTGTGAATACGGTAGTGGCGTAGCATAATCCAACCGAGAAGGTGTAGATCCCGTAAACCGCCCGGGCTATGTTTGAGATCCGGCTCCAGATTGTAGCTGGTATTATGATAACGGGCATAGCGTTCTTCTTTTTCTTGTTTTTTAGCGTAAAAAAACTGTTCGCCGGTCCAAAAATCATCTTGATATAACTGTTCGATAAGCTGTTGCCATAAATCTATATTGCCGATAATGAAACGGCTTTCAAGCATATTAGTCGCAACGGAAAGCTCTTGTTTGCCAATCTGCAGAGACTCATCTAGAGTACGAATGCTGCTGCCCAGTTGAAATTTACCATCCCATAATAAATTAAAAAGTCGGTTCAGTTCGGTCAGTGTTGCCTGATCCAACGGCTTTTCGCACAAAATCAAAATATCCAAATCAGAAAGGGGAAACATCTCTTTTCTGCCATAGCCACCCACTGCAATTAAAGCTAGGTCGTGACGCTCATTCAAGCCGAATTGCTGCCAAAGTCGGCAAAGTAGGGCATCGTAAAATGCGCTACGCTGTTGTAATAACGCCATTATGTCGGCATGGGGAAATTGTTCGGCTTGGTGTTGGTTAAATTGACGCAGCGTTTCTTTGATTTCATCGGCGAGCATGGCATTTCCTCTTCATTTTAAATACGTTACTATAGTAGCTAATTATTCACCAAGTGCAAAAGGGATCTCGATGAAACTATTTATAAAAATCGCTTTATCATTGATATTGAGTTGTCCTAGCGCTTATGGCGCATTGTTCAGTATTAGCGAGGCAGACATTAATCAGACTCTAGCCGAGCAATTGGCTGAAAAAGTACCGGCTCGTTCTGTCGGTTTTCCACCACTGTTTAAGTTAGATTACCAAATTCAACAGCTAGAAACACAAATAGGGCGTAGTGAAGCGAAGAAGGTTGATGTTATAACCTATATTGACGGCAAATTAACCGGCAAGGGGCGTACAGAGCAGATTACCCTTCGACTTAAAGCAGATACATTGCCTTATCTAAATACAGAAAAAGGCGCTATTTTCCTTAAAGAAACCCGCATTATAGATTGGAGTGTGACACCCAATAAATATCAGCGCGAATTGCACATGATAATGCCGCTACTTTCTGAAGGCGTAACACAACTGTTGAATACGATCCCGGTTTATACATTGGACGAGTCTCAAGCAAAAGAAGCGCTAATCAAGCGTTTTGGTAAAGCGATTCATGTGGAGCGAGGCGAATTACGCTTAGAAACCGGCATTTTTTGATGAAAAATTGATAAGAAATGTAGAAATTTTGTGATCTATGTCGATGTTTTAAACTTTTCTTGTTGAGAGTTTTACAAATTTGACTAAGATTTACCGCAGTTTCGTTATTACATTTGGAGAATTTATAATGGAAATTGGCATCGTAAAATGGTTTAACAATGCAAAAGGTTTTGGTTTTATTACATCTGAAGTTTTTGAAGGCGACATCTTTGCGCACTTTTCGGCAATTGAAGGTGATGGGTATCGTTCATTAAAAATGGGGCAGAAAGTGCAATTTGAATTTACAAACGGCGATAAAGGTGCGTCGGCATCTAAGATTGTTCCTATTGTAGAATAAATAATCGCAGCAAATACCGAAAAGCCAAACGGAAGTTTTTTCGTTTGGCTTTTTTATCTGTCATAACAAGCGCTTCGAATAATGAAAAAATTTGCAAAAGAAAAGGACGAATTGTATTCGTCCTAGATTATTGACAAAGTGGTTTATAGAGAGAGGATCTTTCCCTTTTGATGGTGTACGTTTTTTTAACGTATACCGTATGTTTTCATCAACTTTGTTTATTACATTCGAATTTCACAATAGGCACTCGTTACAAACGAGCGCCATCTTGTGGTTCAATTTACTTATGGATGGTTTACCATCAGCTCGGGTGAATTGTATTCGCCCTAATTTGCTTGAATTCACTATTTTTTCTTCGCATATTTGAGCGAGTCAATCGCTACAGCAAAGATGATAATGCTACCTTTGATGATGTACTGCCAGTATGGGTTTACACCGATATAGGTTAAGCCGTAGTTGATAACGGTGAAGATTAATACCCCTGTTACAACGCCGATTACAGTACCCACACCGCCAGCGAAAGATACACCGCCGACCACGCAAGCGGCAATCGCATCCAACTCGTACATAAAGCCTAGGTTGTTGGTTGCACTACCGATACGTCCGGCTTCTAACATACCGCCGAAGGCGTAGAAGATACCGGCTATCATATAGATAACCACTAAGTTACGCGCAACGTTTACCCCTGATACTTTCGCCGCTTCCGGGTTACCGCCGATAGCGAAGATATTTTTACCAAAGCGGGTTTTGTTCCACATAATCCAGACAAGAATTGAGGCAATCGCTGCATAGATGGTAATGTAAGACAATCTAAAGCTACCAAATTGGAAGAAGCCTTGCGCAAAGGTTGAGAAACTTTCGTTAAAGCCTGCGATTGGTGATGAACCTACGGCATCATAGTATAGCGAGTTGATACCATAAACGATGATCATCGTTCCCATGGTGGCGATAAACGGTGTGACATTGAGATAAGCAATAACCAAACCGTTTACCAAACCGATAACGGCACCGATAGCACAAACGGTTAAAATGACCACAGGAATTGGAATTTCACCGAGATTCGGGAATACACGGTTCATATTATCCATGGCTTGTAACATGGTTGCCGAAATAACCGCGGCAAGCCCGACTTGGCGACCGGCAGATAAGTCCGTACCTTGTGACACAAGCAAACCTGCAACCCCTAGCGCGATAATTAATCGTACGGAAGATTGGGTTAAGATGTTACTGAAGTTACGTAAGCTTAAGAAGCTCGGGTCTTGGGCGATAATAATCACTAACAGAACAAGTAATACGAAGTAAATCGCATTTTGTTTGAGAAAATCTAAGGATTTTGTTTGAGTGAGACTAGACATAATTCACATCCTTCTTGTTATAAATATTTTGCAGCGAGCTGTAAAATTTCTTCTTGAGAGGTTTTTGCCGTGTCGACAATACCGGCGACCTTACCGTTGCTCATTACGAGGATTCGGTCTGTTACCCCCAGCAATTCAGGCATTTCCGATGAAATCATAATAATGCCTTTATCTTTTTGAGCCAGTTGCATAATCAGCTGATAAATTTCGTATTTTGCGCCGATGTCGATACCGCGAGTCGGTTCGTCCAGCATCAAAATCTCAGGTTGCGTTAATAGCCAACGCCCGATAACCACTTTTTGTTGGTTACCGCCTGACAACGATCCGATATTGGTTTTATGGGATGGTGTTTTCACATTCATGGAATCAATCACCCATTGCGTATCGCTTTTCATTTTAGTGCTGCTCAATAAGCCGAATGATCCTAGGTAAGATTTCATGTTGGAAATCAAAGAGTTAAATTCAATGCTTAAGTTTGCATAGATCCCCGTTGAGCGGCGTTCTTCCGTCACAAGAGCAAAACCGTTATTGATTGCTTCTAAAGCGGTACGATTTGCCATTTCTTTTCCATGCAATTTCACCGAACCTTCTTTTCGCTCGCGCACACCGAAAATGGTTTCGACAATATCGGTGCGTTTAGCGCCGACTAAGCCTGCAATTCCCAAAATCTCCCCTTTGCGCAATTCAAAATTAATATCTTGAATAGAAGGTTGATTTTTTGCGGTTAAATGTTCTACCTGTAGAATTACTTCTTTTGGTTTGTTGGTTTTTGGCGGGAAGCGTTGGGTTAATTCACGACCTACCATCATTGCCACAATGGCATCCATGGTGGTTTCTTTTACCGGTACGGTATTGATCCATTTACCGTCACGAAGGATGGTGATTTCATCACAAATCTTGAAAATTTCGTCCATTTTGTGAGAAATATAAATGATGCCGCAACCCCGATTTTTCAGTTTTTCAATAATTTTAAATAAATGTTCGACTTCTTTTTCCGAGAGAGAAGAGGTCGGTTCATCCATGATCACGATTTTAGCGTTATAAGAGAACGCTTTGGCAATTTCGATCATCTGCATCTGTGATACGGAAAGATTCGCCACTTTTTCTTTCGGATCAATATTGATATCCAGTTCATCAAAAATGGCTTTAGTATCCCGATACATTTTGGCGTGATCAACAAAAAAGCCTTTTAACGGATAGCGACCGAGCCACAAGTTATCCATCACATTACGTTGACGGACAAGGTTTAATTCTTGGTGAACCATTGAAATTCCATTCTCTAAGGCTTCTTTAGAGGTTTTAAAATTAACAGGCTTTCCTAAAAATAAAATCTCGCCTTCATCTTTGGCGTAAATACCGAATAAACATTTGAGCAGTGTTGATTTACCCGCCCCGTTTTCACCCATTAATGCATGTACTGAGTGAGAACGTACAGTCAAATTTGCATGATCTAATGCTTTTACACCGGGAAAGGATTTACTGACATTGGTCATTTGGAGAAGCACTTGGCTCTCTTGATGTTGAGTTTGTTCTGTCATATCCAACCTCACAAAATAAGGGGAGGTTTCCCTCCCCCAAACTACAAATTATTATTTTAAGAATTCAGAAAGGTTATCTTTATCTACGCCAACATACGGAATACGTAATACTTTCTCTTTTAATTCCCATTTGGTGCCTTCAGTTGCCGCTTTGTCTGCAGCTAAGTTTTTACTGAGGTGAACAACGGCTTTACCTTGGTTAACGCCGTCATTTAATACGGTACCAGCAATTTCACCTTTGCTGATTAATTGAAGTACTTCCGGTAATGCATCCACACCAAAGATAGGTAATTTTTTACCGTGTGCTTTTGCAGCTTCTAACGCACCCATTGCCATACCATCGTTGTTTGCAATAACGACTTCGATACTATTGGCTTTTGAGCTGGATAACCATGCGTCAACTTTATCTTTTGCAAGAGCCGCATCCCACATACCGGTATCAACGAAGAGTTCTTCCGTTTGGATACCTAATTTGTTGATTTGCTCAACAGAGTATTTGGTACGCGCTTCTGCATCCGGGTGACCCGGTTCGCCTTTTAACATTACGTATTGGATTTTACCGTCTTTGTTTAAGTCATACGCAGGGTTTGCTTTCCAGTGTTTAGCGATTAATTCACCTTGAATTACGCCTGACTCTTGAGGGTTAGTACCGACATAATATGCTTTGTCGTAGCTACCGATTGCTTTATCGCCCGGATCTTTGTTAAAGAATACAACCGGAATACCCTCAGGTTTTGCTTTACCGATAATGGTTGGAGCTGCTGAAGGGTCAACTAAGTTGATTGCTAGTGCTTTAACGCCTTTTGAAATCAAGACATCCACTTGGTCGTTTTGGATGGATTGTGCGTTTTGTGAGTCGTTCATTAATAAATCAACGCCACCTACCGCTTTTGCTTCTTTTTCAATCTCTTGACGCATTAACGACATAAAGTTGTCATCGTATTTATAGATTGTTACACCAATGCGATCAGCGGCTTGTGCTACTGATGCCATTGCGCCTAAACCTACTGCTAATGCCACGGCACTTAGTACTGCTTTTTTCATAATCAGCTCCTATTGGAATTTTGAAAAACAAAAGAAAATTGTCACTATAATAGTAACTGCGTGAAATTTTACTCCAAAAAAAGTGAAAATAATGTGATCACACTCACAAAATCAAAAACGATTGCTTTACCTAACTTGAAATAAGTTTAAGTTTTGAACAGCTTGACGGATTTGCCGTACCCACAATTTATAATTTGGGGGAAGTTCGCCATAAGGTTGAGAAAAAGCACTTTCAAGTAAATGAAGTTCTTTTGGATATTGGTTAAAAAGGCGTTTTAGACTGGCATAACAAGCAAGAAAGGTTCTTTGTTCATAAGCAAAACCATAAAGATTTTGTCGATCTTGCTCGTCAAGATCCATTGCGCCTTCATCACCTTGAATCAACGGAAAATCACGCTCAAATTGTGCTTTCGCTTTTTGCACAAAGCGTTTACCTGATTCAGAAATGGGGTAGAGCATCATCGCACTTTGGTAGCCACTGCTGGCTTCGGCTGTCGGCGTGATTTGCACCAGTTCGAACCCGCAAGATTGCCAAAAGCTTAGAAGCGCTTCAGTCATTCCAAAACTGACGGAAACAAAATCTACAAGCGGTGCGATTTGCAAAATATTTTGCAAAACTAACCGCTTGCCGTAGCCTTGCTTTTGATAGTCAGGCTGTACGGCAATACGCGAAATTCTCACCGATTTCAAACGGCAGGCATCAGGCAAATTACCTTGAAAACAGAGATATTGCGCAACCAAACTCCCTTGCGGACGGCGTTCACCCCGCCAAATAGCTTGAGTGAGTTCATCATCTAATCCCCCTTCATTAACCGCCCAGCAACCTGCAATCAGCCTTTCTTGCTCTTCAAGATAAAAATAGTGCTGATCAGGTGCATCAAACAGACGACGCAAATCCGTTGGCGTTGTTTTGTAATGGGCTTGGGCGAGTAGGTGATAAAAGTTAATTAATTTATCCAAATAACTTCCCCCCTTTGAAAAAGGGGGGCTAGGGGGGATTCTATTTTCCAACAGCAATAATTGATTAATAAAGGCTTCCAACGGATCATTCTCTCCCCATCTTAATGGTTGGCTCAATGTCCATTGTTTCGTAGAACGAGTCAATGTCGGCAAAAACTTCAAACAAAAACCACGGCCAGTACCTTCATAATTTTGAGTTGTCGTGGTTAGCACCACTTTATCAAAATAGCCACAAAACCGTTGTAACATCGGCAAAGGCAAACTTGCCGCTTCATCAATAAACAACCATTGATTTGGCGGGATATTTTGTTGCTCGATCATCTGAATTAAACGATCAGGAGCAAAGAATTTGACCTTATCACTTTCAATCTCTTTCCAAAAATTCGGTAAGGCTGAATGGCTACGGGCGGTAATGGATACCGCATATTGTTGAGAAAGTTTTTCTGCGAGCTTGCCCGATAATGTCGATTTTCCACGACCACGAGAGGCGAGAATAAGATGAATATCGGCAGGATCAAGCGGTAAGTTATCGAAGATATTTTGCTGATCTGGAGTGAGTACACCAAGCGTGTTATCTCGAAAGCTACTTCGATTCACTTGTAGGGACACGACGCTTCGTGTCCGTATAAATCCAAATTGTTCTACTAATGCTTTAAAATAATGATAAAAATTCGGCGTAGCAATTGGCTGTTGAGCGTTCCAACGTAACGCATCAAAATCGACTTGTTGCTCTAAATTATCCCATTCAGGACAGACCAAATAGAGCGTGCCACCATCTTGAATCGTACCTGCCACAATCGCCAATGCGTCAAGATTAAAGCAAACTCCGCCTTCGGCTCGCATATCATAAAACGCATAGGGAAACTCTTGACCGAGTAAGGTTTTGGCGTTGGAGAAGGGGAGAGATGTCGGCGAATCGGGTAAGAAAATACCGCCGACATCGACAGTGTCAAAAGAAGATGGGAGATGATCGATAATCGCTAGATGACGCATTATTCTTCAATTATTTTTTCTGCAATATAGGGATCATCAAACCCTAGCGACTGCATAATTTCTGTTTCTAGACTTTCCATTTCTTCCGCTTCTTCATCGGTGAGATGGTCGTAGCCAAGCAAATGCAATGTGCCGTGAATTGCCAGATGTGCCCAGTGAGCTTCGAGCGGTTTTTGCTGTTCTTCCGCTTCTTTTTCCACCACTTGACGGCAGATAATCAAATCCCCTAATAGTGGCAATTCAATGCCTTCTGGTACTTCAAACGGGAAAGAGAGTACGTTAGTCGGTTTATCTTTGCCTCGGTAGGTTAAATTTAACTCGTGGCTTTCTGCTTCATCAACAATCCGAATAGTAATTTCCGTTTCAGGGTAATCCGCCGTTTTTGCTTCTATTGCTAACGCTTTATCTACCCAGCGTTGAAATTGAGTTTCCGTCGGTAAGCCTTCTGTATTTTCAGAGGCAATTTGGAGATCGATATATAAATTCATTTGCAAAATTTTCCTAAAATCTGACCGCTTGTTACCACTTATCCGCCGCTTCCTGATCGCTCTCACGCCCTTCAATCCAACGGTCGCCGTGGTCGGTGGTTTCACGTTTCCAGAATGGTGCTTTGGTTTTGAGATAGTCCATAATAAATTCATTGGCGTGATAAGCGTTGCCACGATGGGCGGAGCTGACACCGACTAAGACAATTTCATCGCCCGTATAAAGCTGTCCGATACGATGAATAACGGCAACACGTTGCAATTCCCAACGGCTTCTGGCTTCATCGACAATTTCTCGCAAGGCTTTTTCAGTCATTGCAGGGTAGTGTTCCAAGTATAAACCTGACACACTATCGCCCAAATTCATTTCACGCACTTTGCCGACAAAAATGGTAGTCGCCCCAACGGAATGTTGCTCACTCAGCCATTTATAGATCGCATTTTGATCGAAGGGATCTTGTTGAACTTGAATTAAGGTTTCCATTTAGCCCCCAGTCACAGGTGGAAAATATGCCACTTCATCGCCGTCTTTGATTTCTGCGGACAAAGGGGAAATAGTTTGATTGATGGCAACTAATAATTTCCCTGCTTGTAGTGCTAACGCCCATTTGTCGCTACGTTCGGCTAAATGTTGGCGAAGCTGTTCAGCAGTAGTGAAGGTTGCTTCAACCTCTAAGCTATCTACGCCCACTAATTCACGGGTTTGGGCGAAAAAGAGTACTTTAATCATTTATTGTCCTTATTATTTAGCAACAAAATCGCCCGATTTCCCACCGCTTTTACTGAGTAATCGCACTTGTTCAATTACCATATCTTTTTGTACCGCTTTGCACATATCATAAATCGTCAAAGCAGCGACACT
>JBGXMX010000138.1:0-6740 GCA_041809245.1 Glaesserella sp. | reverse complement strand
GCCATAGATAACCTAAAATTTATTAAAAAAGAGAACGTTCAATTTTTAAAGCGTGCAATTCTAGCATTTGTCGCCTTGGCTTGCCACGATCTTTTCATAAAAATTTTGAAACCTTGGGCGTAAACCGACGTTTAATCTTTCATGCGCTGTTTAAAAATAGGGATAACGCTTCAAAAACAGGATCGCTCAGAGTATAGTAAAAACACTTCTGCAAATTTTTTTGAAAAAACGACCGCTTGTTATGCACACTTGGCTAAAAAAACTTTCTAATGACTGGCTTAATGCCAATATGATTGGTGTATTACCGATTTTTTTCGCAACCAATTTGGCGGCAATCAGCATATGGCAGTTGGATATTTCCCAGCATACGATGCCGTTGGTGTTGGGGATCATTGCCGCCGGATTGTCTGATTTGGATAATCGCTTAACAGGTCGGCTGACAAATCTGTTTTTTACCCTGATTGCTTTTGCCGTCTCGTCACTAAGTGCGCAATTGGCGTTAAGTTACGGTTGGCTTTTTATTCCGTTAATTACCTGCATTACTTTCATTGTGATTATGCTGGGGGCAATAGGTCAACGTTATAGCACCATCGCTTTCGGGACTTTGCTGGTTGCAGTGTATACCACCTTAACCTACACGCCGCATTCGACTTGGTATGGCAATACGTTATTGATTTTATGCGGCACGCTGATTTACGGCATTGTGGCGGTTATCGTCTATCTCTGCTTTCCTAACCGTACAGTACAGGAAAATATTGCCCAATATTTCGAGGCGTTAAGCGGCTATCTGCAAGCCAAATCCGATTTTTTTGACCCCGATGACACGGACTGTTTACCAGCCAAACAATTTGCCCTTGCCAAAGCCAATGTCAAGGTGATGGAAGCGTTTGATAAGGCTCGAGTTTCGCTGTTTTATCGGCTGCGCGGGCAGCATCGTCATTTACGTACCCAAAAAATGCTGCGCTATTATTTTACCGGACAGGATATTTGGGAGAGAGCCAGTTCCAGCCACTCGCAATATCAAGTGCTGTTCCAATCGTTGCAAAACAGCGATCTGATTTTTCGCATTCAACGCATATTGGAACTGCAAGCCATAGCGTGTCGACACATTGCCGATACATTGCGTAACAACGAGTCCTATCAACACAATCCAAGAGGCGAGCGGGCGCTACTGGGGTTGAGCCAATCATTACACTATCATCAAAACCTCGATTTCGAATGCCGTTATACCTTGCAATCCATTTATGAAAATTTGCGTAGCATCGAAGGGCAGCTGACTCAATTCGCCGAGGATAAAACCGATCAGAATGCGAATCCGAAAACGACCAAAACCGCCCGCTTAATTGGGGAAAACGTGTCCGGGCTGCGCAATATGTTCAAAGCGATTAAAAGCCAATGTCACTTCGGTTCGCCCCTGTTTCGCCATGCCGTTCGGCTCTCGATTGTCGTTTTACTATGCAGCACCTTGGTTGAACTGTTTCAGATTAAAGAAGGCTATTGGATTTTATTAACGGCGGTTTTAGTCTGCCAGCCGAACTATTCGGCAACCAAAAAACGCCTGATACAGCGTGTAATTGGCACGCTGTTGGGGGTATTGGTCGGACTTTCCTTGCGCTACCTTTCGCCGACCCTCGAAGCGCAGCTGGGTATTATTGTGGTCACCAGCAGCTTATTCTTTTTCTTTCGCACCAATAATTACAGCTTCTCGACCTTTTTTGTCACGATTCAAGTATTGGTGAGTTTTGATGTGGTCGGGCTGGATCCTGACGGGGCAATGATTCCACGGATTTTGGATACGCTACTGGGGGTCAGTATTGCATGGTTCGGCGTTTCCTATTTGTGGCCCGACTGGAAATACCTGAATTTACACACCAGTTTAAAAGAGACATTAAACAACAGCGCCACTTACTTACGTCATATTATTGCGCAGTTGCAGTTTGGTTATCGGGATCAATTTTCTTACCGCCTAGCTCGCCGAGCGGCGCAGAATGCCGTGGCGAATTTGAGTACCGCCGTCTCAAATATGACCAGCGAGCCGAAAAAATATCAGCAAGCCCTAGAGTTCGCCCCCACCTTATTGGGGTTAAGCTATACCCTGATAAGCTACATTTCTGCTCTTGGCGCACACCGCACGGATTGCCAAACTATCAATCATCAAATTGACTTTGCAGCAGTCTTCTTCAAACAAGCCAAACAAGTTGCGGATTTATTGAATCGAATGGCTACCTCGCCGATTGAAATCGCCCAAAGCATAGCGGACATTGAGCAACAATTACACGGCTTTGAAGCGAAATATCAAACGGAGATGGACGAACAACATGCTATGTTGCTTCAACAACTGCGTTTGATCGTACAACTTCTGCCGCAAATGTCGACGTTTGTCTCAATTGAAAAGAGCTATCACCAAGATAAAGCGCTGACAAGCGGTCAAATTTAACAAAATATTTACAAGACGGCCGCAAGACAAGTCAAAATAGAAATCACGACATTTTTGCAAATTTTCGTTAAAATCGCACCGCTTGTTATTTCTTACATCACGATAGAGTATTTATGTTGAACAAACTATTTTTAACCGGCCTAAGCCTGATTCTTATCGGCTGCTCATCATCAACCAAAGAAGAAACCGCCTTTCCCGGTGAATTTATCGGGGCGGACTACATTTTATCCGACGCAGACGCCAAGCGCTGGGCTGTGGCAAGCCAGCAAGCTGAACAGTGCGTTTACCCAACTCTTACCCGAATCCAGCTCCAACATTTTGCGCAAGAAGATGCCTATATTCACGCTCAATATGTGCTGTTCTACCCTCTAGAAAAAATTATTGGCGAAGAGTATGTCAAAATGATTCAAGAGGATGAAAAATCAATGGGCTATGCCCAACGCCAATTTAAGCAATTCAAACAAGAGAAATTTAAACCCCTTGATGAAGAGGCGTGTGAAGTGATGCGAACCAATGCTAAAAACGATTTAGCCGTGGTGAAAGGGCAATATAAAAGCGGCATGTTTGAAGAAGCAAAAAGCACAGAATCGGGCGGTAAAGAGGGCGAAAAAGTCGCCACTGGAGACAATAAATTCTTCTTCGACATCATTAAATGGGGTACCGCATTACTACTTTAGTTCGCTTTTGCAGCCTTATCCTTCTTTTAGGCGCAGTACACTCTGTACAAGCGGAATCCACTGCCGCTTGTATTCAGACCGAAACCCGAGACAGCCATGTCCACATTGCTGAGATTAATTTGGGTTGTTCCGTCCGACTAATCGGCTCTGCGCCTGAAGATAAAGGGATAACCGTGTCTGAATTTGCGCAAAAATATCAAACTCGGGTTGCGATCAACGCTAATTTCTTTAAAAAAGACCTCACCCCGTTAGGACTAACCATCACTGACGGAATCCGTTGGGCAAATACAAGGGACACCCGCTCAAGAACATTTCTCGCCTGTGATGCACACAATCACTGCATGATTGAAAATAAAAATCGGGTGAGCAAAATCGACTCAAAATGGAAAACCGTTATCTCCGGTTGGCAATATTTTGAACAAAAATCAGGGCTGTTTGAATGTGCCGCCGGTGATCGCATTGGTTGTTCTCAAGACATTTTCAGCGCCAAACACCCAAGAACCATGGTGGGTCTAAATGAAAAAAGGAATTTACTTTATCTCGTTGTGGTAGAGGGCAGGCAGCTTGGTTTTCGGGGGATGACATTAACCGAACTGGCTCAGCTCGCCCAAAGCCTCGGCTTAACCAAAGCCATCAATTTAGACGGTGGCGGAAGCTCTACTATGGTAGTTGATAACCAACGCTTATCCGCCCTGCCTTTTTTACAAAGCGATGAACGCAAAGTGGGGAATCATTTTGGGATAAAAATAGAACCCTAGAAATTTTGCAAAAAATCAACAAAATCTGACCGCTTGTAAAATAAAAAATGGCATAAATTCTCATTTATGCCATCCGTTAAATTATTTCGCCGTTTTCAACTCTTGATAATATTTTTCGTAAATTTCAATTGCATCACCGACATCCACTTGCCATGGGCTTTTCTCAATCACCTCAGGGCGAATAAAGACCGCAGGGTCATCGACTAAATCTTTTGGTAATTGTGCTAATGCTACTTTATTGGCTGTTGGATAGCCTATCGCTTCCGTTAATTTTGCCGCCACAGGCGCAGAAAGCATATAGTTAATCAACTTATAAGCCCCCTCCGGGTTTTGCGAGGTCGCCGGAATCGCTAAGTTATCAATCCAAAGCGGTGTACCTTCTTTCGGATACACCATATTGATTTTCGCCCCTTCATTTTTTGCAATGCGAACAGAGCCGTTCCAAAGTGTTCCCACTTCCACTTCACCTGAAATAAACGAACTTGACGGATTATCGGAATTAAATGCCAATACGTTTGGACGTAATTTCAATAACTCTTCATAAGCCGCTTTCAAAATAGCAGGATCTTGTGTATTCGGATCTTGCCCCATTTTTAACAATGCAATGTTAAAGGCTTCACGTGGGTCATCTAACAACTGTAATTTATCTTTAAATTCAGGCTTCCATAAATCCGCCCACGATTGAAAATTCGCAGGATCTTGGGTTTCGGTATTATACGCAATCCCCGTTGCACCAAAGAGCTGTGGTACGGAGTATTTGTTACCTTTATCAAAAGGACGATCGAGCATTTGTGGATCTAACTCACTTAATACAGGCAGTTTGCTGTGATCTAACTCTTTCAACATCCCTTCACGTGCCATTTTTGAAACAAAATAGCTTGTTGGCGCAATCACATCATAACTTTGGTTTTTACCCATTGTTTTTAGCTTGGCATACATTGTTTCGTTTGATTCAAGGCTGGAAACAATCACCTTAATCCCTGTTTGCTTGGTAAAATCATCGAGCAAACCTTCAGGTACATATTCAGACCAAGTATAGAGATAGACGGTATCACCTTTTGCTACCGCTTGATGGCTTGCAAATGCCAATGTGACCGCCGATAAAACCATTGCCCACTTTTTCATAATTTTGTTCTCCTAATTGTAAAGAGAAATCGTCCTTTTATACCGACTAAAGTCGTATAAAAACTTACCCATTCAGGCGATGCGGATTGTAGGCTAATTGGGGGGGAATGCAAGAAAATTTAGTGGTAATAAGGATAAATTACAAGCGGTAGGATCTGTTAGATAATTTACAAATATGCTCTCTTGATTGCTAAATATTAATTTGTAGAATGGCAAGCTTCATAAAGCGGTAATAATTCTCGAATCGTTTGACAAATAAACTCAGCTACATCTATTTTATCTAATTCTTCTTTCTCTATATTTTTTCCAATACAGAAAAAGTCCTCTTCATTTTCTAAAATAAGAGAATCTAAAGAAATCTCTTTTATTTTGGGAAAATCAGCATATTCACTTTCAGCGCCTAGCCAAATATCAAAATCGCCATATTTGTCCTTATCTAAAAGCGCTAACCATTGATTATATTGGTTGATATTAATTTGCGAGCGATCTGCTCTGTAACAATGCCAATCTAAGCTAACGGATAAACGCCGGCGATTTAAGATCACAGATAAAATAGCCGCTGAATTTTGATGAAATTCATATTTATAATAAGCAAAGAAATGCGCCCGAACTTGCCAACCATTACACCATTTTTCAATATGTGGTTCGGCAAATGGAAAACCTAATTTCTGATAAACATTAAGGTTTAGTTTTTTCCATATTTCCCAATGTTTTTTATACTCAGATTTAATCTGAGAAATATCTTCAAGGCAATATTTCTTCATTTGCGAAAATTGAAAGAAGGGGATATTAAAGAGTGAGCAAGATTCTGATGTGAGCATAATAAATTATTACCAAGATTAACAAATTATCAGGATGAGTATTAATTTCCAACAGACAAAAGTAATAAAGGAATTTGACCAATTAAGGCGATGGGAAGAAAAATAATTGAAAGTGGTTCTGTAACAACGGCTTCCAATACTTTTCCTGAATTCGTTTGACGTGTTTGGGTAATCCAGACCTCTTGATTGGCTTTTGCAATGTTGAACGGTTGGCTAAATTTAAGCTTTTGGATTAACTCATTGCGATTACTCACAGAAATTACCCGACCGTTATCTAACAACGCCCACGCATATAAAGCATCAGAGGGTTCATTATTTTCACGCCCAATTCGAAACGGTGCTTCATTACGGATTTTATCCACAGCTAAAAGTTGCTGTTGCTCTTTTTTTGACAATTTATTTGCCGGCATAACCGCACGATAAATAAAACTGACCGCCGGTTTATCATTTTTATGTTCTTTTTTGATCTCAATTTCAGGATAACGATCCGACAGTCGCTTATGATAGGCTTTTTCAAAACTGACTATCGTTGAAAAAGCAGCAATATTATCTTGACCTTCAAATTCATAGGCATAGGTTTTACCTAAAACAACTAATTTATCACCGATAATTCCCGCCGCTAAAATCTGTTCATCATAAGATCGCTGAAATTTATTTTCCTGTGTTGAGGTGCAAGCCGTTAATAACACACCGCTAAGAAGAAGTATTTTAGATAAGATTTTCATAAGTATCCTTTGTAAAAAAATAATGGTATAAATGCTATCTAGGTTATTTAGATTGATTTTCTTGAATAGACGACTCAATTATTTTTTTGAGTTCTTCCTTTGAAGGAGATTGTAAAGTGAAATAAAAACTAAATACACCAATAATAAAGCTAATGATACCAATCAAATAAGCTATATAACTTTGTGTTTTTACCTTC
>JBGXMX010000137.1:0-14525 GCA_041809245.1 Glaesserella sp. | reverse complement strand
TCGCCTTGGCGGGTATGGAATGTCACGTTTGGTACTTTTTGACCTGTCATATCTTTTAAAGACATCGTTATTTTCTCCTATACTGATGGTTAAAAAATCTTGCGTATTCTATACCCAAATGTGACATAATTCAGCCTATTATATTAATAGGGTTAAAAAATATGAATATCCGTGATTTAGAATACTTAATCGCTTTAGCTGATTTTAAGCATTTTCGCAAAGCCGCCGATGCGTGCAATGTAAGCCAGCCGACATTAAGCGGACAGCTCCGTAAACTTGAAGACGAATTAGGTACGGTTTTGCTTGAACGAACAAGCCGTAAGGTACTTTTTACTCAGGCGGGTTTAATGTTGGTCGAGCAAGCAAAAGTAGTATTACGGGAGGTGAAAATCCTTAAAGAGATGGCAAGTAATCAAGGTAAGGAAATGTCGGGTCCAATGCATATCGGCATTATTCCGACATTGGGTTCTTATATTTCACCGCTTATTTTGCCTCATTTAAAGCAATTGTTTCCGACATTAGAGGTGTATATTTATGAATTACAGACCTCAACGCTGGTTGAACAGTTGGAAGCCGGGCAATTGGATTGCGGTATTTTAGCTTTTACGAAAGAAAGCGAGCCTTTTATTGAAATACCGATTTTTAAAGAAAAAATGCGGTTAGCCGTTTCAAATGAACATCCGTGGGCGAAAGAAACGTCCCTGTCGTTGGATCAATTGCGTGACCAAGAGATGTTAATGCTAGATGACGGTCACTGCTTAAAAACACAGACGATGGACTACTGTTTATCATTAGGGGCGAAAGAAAATCCGCATTTTAAAGCAAACAGCATTGAAACGTTGCGTAATATGGTTGCAGCCAATGTTGGTATTGCGTTTATTCCGGAACTGGCGGCAAAAGTCTCATATCAAGATAAGGTGAGCTATTTAAATTTTGTCGATCCACAACCTTACCGCACCATCGGTTTGATTTATCGTCCGGGTTCGCCGCTCCGTTTACGCTATGAACGCTTGGCAAAAGAGATAAAAACACTGATGGAAGGCATGTATGAGTAGTAGTGGTGTAAGGGCCATTCAAAAAGAGAAAACCCGTCGGGCGTTGGTTGATGCCGCATTTAATCAATTAACGGCGGATAAAAGTTTTTCGAATCTGAGTTTAAGAGAAGTCGCAAGGGAAGCGGGCATTGCACCGACTTCATTTTATCGCCATTTTAAAGACATGGACGAATTAGGTTTAGCCATGGTTGACGAATCGGGGCTGATTCTTCGTCAGTTAATGCGTCAAGCAAGAAAGCGGCTTGAAAAAGGCGGGAGTGTTGTCGTTATTTCGGTAGATACTTTTTTTGAGTTTATTGAAGACAGACCCAATATGTTTCGCCTGTTATTGCGGGAAAGCTCCGGTACTTCTTTGGCGTTTCGGACCGCAGCCTCGCGTGAAATTCAACATTTTGTTGCAGAGCTGGCGGAATATATTCAAATGAAAGATAAACAAATTAGTCGTGAACTGGCATATATTCAATCGGAAGGGTTGGTCACATTGGTGTTTACGGCTGGTTCTCATGCCTTGGATATGAATAGCCAAGAACGTGAACAACTCAAACAAAGGGTTGTTATGCAGTTAAGAATGTTGGCCCGCGGTGCAACATCTTATGTCAGTTCCCATAAAGATTGACTTAGGAACTGACCTCTTTTATTTTTTGAATTCTCCGGTTATTAAATGTCTATTTAATAACCGATCATTTTTCTTCTTACATAATTTGACTTAATTCAAACAAACATCAAAATCCCCTAGTAAAACATTACATATTTTTATACTCTCCTCACCAAATTTTATCATTATCTTACGTCCCTTAAATGGGGCAATTTATCATTTATAGTGTTATCTATCGTGGGAGGCTCGTATGAAACGAGTAAACAAAGTGCTAAGAAACAGCCTTGTTGCGGCAATGGCAATGTTGGGATGTATTCATTCTGCTTGGGCAGGGGAAGCCAAGGAATTTGAAGGTCCGAAACCTGATGTGAAAATTGAGTCGGCAAATCATAAGTTTGCAGAACTCTATCCGCTTCAATATCAATCTTGGGCGGCGACAGCAGAATCTAAAGAACTTACCAGCGCTTTAGAAGAAGATCCCCGTCTCGTGATTCTTTGGACGGGCTATGCCTTCTCAAAAGACTATAACAAACCGCGCGGTCACTTCTATGCAATCACCGATGTGCGTAATATTTTGCGTACAGGCGCACCAATGGAGCCTGATGCCGGTCCTCAACCGATGGCGTGTTGGGCATGTAAAGGGCCCGACGTTCCCCGTATGATCGCTGAAAAAGGCGAACTCGGCTATTTTGACGCAAAATGGGCGAAATACGGCTCGGAAATGGTCAATTCTATCGGTTGTGCGGACTGCCACGACACCACTTCTCAAGAATTTAAAGACGGTAAAGCGGCATTGCGCGTAGCCCGTCCGCACGTTTTACGTGCCTTAGAAACGATTGGCTGGAAATTTGATACGTTAGACAAACACGGTAAACGTGCGGCGGTATGTTCAAACTGCCACGTAGAATACTACTTTGCAGGTAAAGAAAAAGCAGTGACCTTCCCGTGGGATAACGGGGTTGATGTCGACAGTATGGAAAAATACTACGATGACATTAAATTTACCGACTGGGTTCACGGCTTATCAAAAGCACCGATGTTAAAAGCGCAGCACCCGGATTTTGAAACATGGGCGTTGGGTACACACGGTAAAAACGGCGTGACCTGTATCGATTGCCACATGCCGAAAGTCGAAACCAAAGACGGTAAAGTCTATACCGATCACAAAATCGGCAATCCGTTTGATAACTTTGAACACACTTGTAAAACCTGTCACGAACAAAGCAAAGAGACTTTACAGGCTCGTGTGAAAGAGCATAAAAAACAGATCAAAGATGTCATGATCCGTTTAGAAGATCAAATTGTGAAAGCACACTTTGAAGCGAAAAAAGCGTGGGAAGCTGGCGCAACGGAAGAAGAAATGAAAGATGCATTGCAAGCCATCCGTCACGCACAATGGCGTTGGGACTATTCCGCAGCCGGTCATGGCGGTCATATGCACGCACCTGATGTGATTCTTCATGTGATCGGAACGGGTTTAGATCGTGCGGCAGATGCTCGTACTAAACTTGCGGTTATCTTAACGAAACACGGCGTACAAACACCGATTGAGTTCCCGGATATTTCAACCAAAGAGAAAGCACAAAAAGTAGTGGGCATCGACTTTGACAAAGAAAAAGCAGCGAAAGAAGAGTTCTTACGCACCGTAGTACCACAATGGGAAAAAGAAGCGAAAGAGAAAGGTCTATTACCTGCAGACGCAAAATAATTTGCTAAGTTGAGGCTACTATGAAACATATTTTCTCAAAAGTCGGGCGAATGATCGCCCTACAAGCGGTCACTTTAGTGAGTTTTTTTGCAATTTCTTCGAATGTGTCGGCAGAAATGCCGGCACCACCAAAGCCGATTTGGGCTGATCCTTATGCTCATGTAGACGGTGATACGATTGCAAAAGACGCACGTCGTGACCCAAACAAATATTGCGTGGACTGCCACGGGCATTTATCGGCATTCCAACATGCGGGTAAACATTTTCAGAAAGATACCGTCAGCCCGAATAACGGCAAACCGCTCAATTGTGTAAGTTGTCACGGCAATATTTCTGAAAACCACCGTAAAGGCGTGAAAGACGTAATGCGCTTTAATGCCCACGGCCAAGCGAAAAATCCGGCGTTGGAGCGTTCGGTAGAAGAGCAAAATCAAGTCTGTTTTGCTTGTCATAATCCTGACAAATTGCGTGAAACATTCTGGGCGCACGATACTCATGCTAACAAAATTGCGTGCGTGAACTGCCACAAACTTCACCCGGAAAAAGAGCCGATGAAGGGCATTGAATCAAAACAACGTGTGAAACTCTGTGTGGATTGCCATACGGAAGTGCACAAAGGTACTTTCAAAAAAGCGGAAGCTAAGGATCAAAAATGAGTTGTTCCCGTCGAGACTTTATCTCAGGGGCGGGAGCAGTGATTGCCGTGGCGGGCACAGCAGGGCTTACCACAAGCAAACTCTCTTTTGCCTCTGAGAAAGAAAGTAAAACCATTCGCTATGCGATGCTACACGATGAACAAGCTTGTATCGGGTGTACGGCGTGTATGGATGCTTGTCGTGAAACGAACAAGGTACCGACAGGCGTATCCCGTTTAGAGATCATCCGTAGCCAACCTTACGGCGAATTTCCGAATGTTCAATATGAATTTTTCCGTCAATCCTGCCAACATTGCAGCAATGCGCCTTGTGTGAGCGTATGCCCGACAGGTGCGTCTTTCATTGATAAAGCCACCGGTATTGTCGATGTAAACCCTGATTTGTGTGTCGGCTGCTCTTACTGTATTGCGGTTTGCCCGTATCGCGTCCGTTATATCGAACCGGTTAAGAAAACCGCCGATAAGTGTAATTTCTGCCGTGATACCAATTTGGCTCAGGGCAAACAGCCCGCCTGTGTGGAAAGTTGTCCGACAAAAGCACTGACGTTCGGTGACTTAAACGATCCGAACAGTGATATTTCCCGTTTAATCAAAGAGAAAACGACTTATCGCACAAAAGTGGAATTAGGTACGGATCCGCAGCTGTATCATGTTAAAAAAGAGGGGGTAAAATAATGAACGACTATGTTCCATTCCAAACCCCGAATCTTGTTTGGGATTCAAGTATTGCCGTTTACCTTTTCTTACTCGGTATTTCGGCAGGGGCGACTCTCCTTGCCGTACTTTACAAGCGTAAAGCGAATTTAGCCGATCCGAGTCAAAGCTGGATGATTCGCACCATGGCAATTATGTCACCGCTTGCGACCATTATCGGTTTGACTTTGTTGATTTTCCACTTGGCTCGTCCGTGGACATTTTGGTATTTGATGTTTAACTATCAATTTGATTCGGTCATGTCGATGGGGGTCATGCTGTTCCAAGTCTTTATGGCGGTGTTGGTCGTTTGGTTAGCGATTATCTTCAAAAACTGGCTGAGCGGTTTCGGTTTTATTCCGAAATTTGCCTTTGGTTTGATTGATATTGCGGCGAAATTTACCTCGTTAATTGAAATTCTGTTGATTTTCCTGTCGGTGGCATTAGGAGCTTATACCGGTTTCTTATTGTCCGAATTAATCAGCTATCCGATGTTAAACAACCCTGTCTTACCGGTCTTATTCTTGGCTTCGGGAACTTCATCGGGTATTGCCGCCCTTCTCGTAGCAATTCTCGTGGTTGGTAAAGTCGCAACGGATAGCCATGAAGTACATTTCTTGCACAAGTTTGAAAAGCCGGTGGCTTTGATTGAAATGTTGCTTTTAGCCGGATTCTTTGCTTACCTTTACTCCAAAGGCGGACAAAGTGCCGTGGCAGCAGATAACGCTTTAGCCTTTTCGGGCTACTGGGGCAAAATGTTTTGGGTAGGCGTTGTAGCTATCGGTTTAGTGATTCCAATGTTACTTAACATTGTTTCACCAGCCAAGCTAAAACATCAAAAAGGCTTTATCCTTTTCCTTGCAGTATTAGGCTTAATCGGTGTTCTCTGTTTACGTTACTTCATCTTGTATGCAGGACAAATGACAATTGCCTAATCGTTTTTAACAAGCGGTGAGATCTTGCAAATTTTTTGCAAAATCTCACCGCTTGCTTTTTTCGATGCGGAGAAAATGCTACTATTTCTCCCGATTTAAAGGAGCCTGCCATGAAAGAAAAAGTCAAAAACGAAGAGCTGATTGTCATTGCAAACGGATTATGGCGTTTGTCGGGGAATATTATCAAAATGTTGAGCTACCCGTTTCACGCTCTTTTCCCGAAAAAGCGTTTCACCATTCCGACATTCAGCCCGGCAAAAAGCGTATCGAACAAACCGAGCAGAATCAATAAAACCATTTGGCAGACCAATTACAGCAACAAAGTCACGCTGCCGGTGTATTGCAATTATTTGGTCAACCGCTTGTTATCCCGCGATTATGATTACCGCTATGTCAGTACCGAAGAACGTGCCGAATATATCAAAGCAAACGCCGATACCCGCACTTTTGAGGCGTACAGCAAATTGACCGACGGTGCGGCACAAGCGGATTTTTGGCGGATTTTTACCTTATATAACGAAGGCGGTATTTATATGGATATCGACGGACATTTGGTCTGGAATTTGTCAGCCATTATCGGTGAAGATGATAGCGAAGTCGTGATTACCCGCCGTGATAAATATACCAATTTCTTTCTCGCTACCGAAAAAGGCAGCCCGTTTTTGAAAGATACCTTGGATATTATTATTGATAATATTGAACAGCGCCGGATTGACGGCGGGGTATTTAATTTAACAGGCCCGACAACCTTAAATATGGCGTTGGAAGGTAAAACGGTTAATAGCCGTCGGGATAAAATTACCTGTGCGCAAGGCACCTTTACCAACGAATATTTCCAATATATGGATAAAAAACGCGGTAAATGGAATCATGCGAAAAATGAAGATCTTTTAAAATAGCCTGTGCGGGTTAAACTGCAAATATTTTGATAACCACTTAGAGGAGTTATTCTATGAAAAAATTAACATTAGTGACATTAGCCGCTTTCGTCTCTGTATCAGCACTTGCTGCTCCGGTCGGTGAAACATTTTCCGGCATTGGTGCGGGTGTCGACATTACCACCGTTAAATATAAAACCGCTGATTTAAAAGGCAAACAAGCGACAGGGGTTAACTTAGTGGTGGATTATGGTATTGACTACGGTAGCAATCTTGTCGGCGTGGTTGATGGAAAAGCGAAACTAGGCAGCAGTGAAATTTTTAACGATGTCAAACAGCAGTCTCAATTTAGTGTGGGATATGCACAAGGCTATCGTGTGTTACCGGATTTATTGCCTTACGCAAAATTAAACTACAGCGTGAGTAAAGTTAAAGAGGTTGGTAGTTTTAAAGGTTTTGGCTACGGTGTCGGAGCGAAATATGCGGTATCCAATGATATTGAAGTCGGTGCCGAATATTTAAGAAGCAATTTAAAACATAGCGGTACCAAATTAAAAGGTAATGCGTTTAGTACCAATGTGACTTATCGTTTCTAGTCATTCTGCTGTGACAAGCGCTCGCTTTTACAAAAAAATTTGCAAAAACGAGCGCTTGTTTTTCGCTTTACGCTTCAATACCTTCAAAAAGTAAGGTACTTAAATAACGTTCTGAAGCTGACGGTAAAACGGTTACGATCGTTTTACCCGCAAATTCAGGCAGTTTGGCAATACGGTCTGCGGCAGCGACAGCAGCTCCGGATGAAATACCGACTAAAATGCCCTCTTCCGCTAAAAGTCGGCGTGCCGTGGCGATTGCAGTTTCGCTATCGACTTGCTCAACACGGTCGATCAAGCTGAGATCGAGATTTTTAGGAATAAAGCCTGCTCCGATACCTTGAATTTTATGCGGGCCGGGTTTAACTTCTTCACCGTTTAACGTTTGTGTAATCACCGGTGATTCTTTTGGCTCAACCGCTACGCTGATAATGGCTTTCCCTTGAGTTTGTTTAATATAACGGCTGACACCCGTGATAGTCCCACCGGTACCGACACCGGCTACGAATACATCAATATTTCCTTCCGTCGCATCCCAAATTTCAGGGCCGGTGGTTTGTTCATGAATTGCCGGATTTGCAGGGTTTTCAAACTGTTTTAACATAATATAACGGGTAGGATCACCGGCAACAATTTCTTCCGCTTTCGCAATCGCCCCTTTCATGCCTTTTGCCCCTTCGGTTAATACCAAGGTTGCTCCTAAGCCTCGTAATAAACGACGACGTTCAATACTCATCGTTTCCGGCATGGTAAGTGTCAACTTATATCCACGAGCGGCAGCGACATAAGCCAGCGCAATACCGGTATTACCGCTGGTGGCATCGACGATCTCTTTATCTTTTGTCAGCGTACCGTCTTTCTCAGCCTGCCAAACCATATTAGCACCAATACGGCATTTGACGCTAAAACTTGGGTTACGCGATTCAACCTTCACTAAAAGATTGCCGTTTTGTCCGAAGTTTTTTAAACGAACAAGGGGAGTATTACCAATCGTTTCTGAATTGTCTGCATAAATTGTCATAAGTGTTCTCCTCTGAATGAATCTGAAAGTGTGCTAAACATACCGTTTTTTTCTATGGTTGGATAATTAATTTATTTCATTTCATATAACTAAAAGGAATATAAGGAGGAATGGGGTGCTGAAACGGATTTTAGGATATGTTTTTATCGCTTTAGAAATTTAAGGCTTCCAATCGGAAGCCTTAATTGTTATTTGCCTGTTGCCACAAACTCTTCAATATTCTGTGCCACTTTATTGACTAAAGTCGTCACCGCCGAATCACTCGCCCATGCAACGTGTGGGGTAATTAATAAATTCGGTAAACGTTTTACAGCTTGAATAAGCGGGTTATCAATCGCAGGCGGTTCTTTGACTAGCACATCTAAAGCTGCCCCCGCAATTACACCGTTTTCTAAAGCGTGTAATAATGCAGTCTCATCCACCAAAGAACCACGCCCCGTATTAATTAAATAAGCGGTCGGTTTCATTAATGCCAAGGTCTCTGCATTGATCAGATTTTGGGTTGTTTCAGTTAATGGGCAATGTAACGTGACAATATCCGCCTGTTTTAACACTTCTTCAAAAGGGGTATAGCCGTCACGAATTGTGGTTGCCCCTTTATGTTCTGCATAAAGCACTTTCATACCGACCAACTCTGCTAAACGCCCGACTTCCGTCCCTAAACAGCCTTTGCCGAACACACCAAGGGTTGAGCTACGCACGTCAGTAATAGGGTAATCGACATAGCAGAACTGCCCGCAGGTTGCCCAACGGTCGCTGGTAACTTGATCACGATGGTAGCTCATTAAACTGTGTTTTAATGAAAAAATCATTCCTAAAACGTGCTCCGGAACCGTCACACTGGAATAGCCCGTTACATTTTTCACCGCAATACCTAGTTCTTTTGCTGCAACGAGATCAATATTATTTGTCCCTGTCGCTGTGATTGCAATAAGCTTCAGTTTCGGCAATTTCGCTAATAACTCTCGTCCGAATAACACTTTGCTGGTAATCACAATATCCGCATCTTTTGCTCGTTCATAAGTTTCTTCGGCAGAAGTGCGATCGTATTCAATCCAGTTGTGTGGAAAAGAGGGACGTGGAATGTTGTGCGTGGCGGGAATGCCCGTGCGGTCAAGAAAAACGATATTCAGCATAATGTTAGCTCCTTGTTTTGAAAGGGAAATGTAGCGTGAATATACAACAAGCGGTCGATTTCAACAAAAAATTTACAAAAACGTACCGCTTGTTTTAGCCGGTTAATTAGAGGTATCAATCTCTTCAAAAGATTTCACTAGATCATCAATCGCTTTCATTTGTGAAACAAAGGCTTCTAATTTAGAAAGCGGAAGAGCTGACGGACCATCGCATTTAGCATTTTTCGGATCCGGATGGGCTTCTAAGAATAAACCAGCCAAACCAATCGCCATACCTGCACGGGCAAGTTCAGTCACTTGATCACGGCGACCGCCTGAAGCTGCACCAAATGGGTCACGGCATTGTAATGAATGGGTGACATCAAAGATCACAGGGCAACCTTTTGACACTTTTTTCATTACGTTAAAACCAAGCATATCCACAACTAAGTTATCGTAGCCAAAGTTCGTGCCACGGTCACATAAAATCACTTTGTCGTTACCGCACTCTTCGATTTTTTCCACAATATTTCCCATTTGCCCCGGGCTTAAAAATTGCGGTTTTTTCACATTGATAACCGCACCTGTGCGAGCCATTGCTTCGACTAAATCCGTTTGACGAGCAAGAAAAGCCGGTAGCTGAATAATATCCACCACCTCTGCAACTGGCTGGCATTGATAGATTTCGTGTACATCGGTGATAATTTTGACGCCAAACGTGTCTTTCAATTCTTGGAAAATTTTTAAACCTTCTTCCATACCTGGCCCACGATAAGAATGGATAGATGAGCGGTTTGCTTTGTCGAAAGAAGCCTTAAAGACATACGGCACGCCTAATTTTTGCGTAACTTCGACATATTTTTCACAGACTTGCATTGCCATATCACGGCTTTCAAGTACGTTCATTCCCCCGAATAATACGAAAGGTTTGTTATTTGCAATATCGATATTGCCGAGAGTGATTGTTTTTTGTTGCATAAAGTATCCTTGTTTAAATTAAAATTAGTGTACTACACTTGCCTTACTCTGTTTCTCAAGCCCTGCAATTTCAAGTTTTAACATCATTGCAGACGGATCATCCGGGCATTGATCGATAAAATAGCTCAAATCATCAAAAGCGGCTTGATAGCAATCCATACTCGCTAAAATCATTCCACGATCACGGATTTCATAGGGATCTTCAGGGCTAATGATCAAACGATATTCGATTAAACGCAGTGCTTCTTCATATTTGCCTTCACGAGTTAAAGCCATTTTAAATACCGTTTCTAACCGCTCCAATAGCTCATCTTCTTCCGCAATACGCAAATACTCTTGGCTTAATTCTACGCCGTAGCCCATTTCCCCTTCGAGCCATTTTTCCAATTTTTCACGGCTTAGTTCAGAACCGTCCCATGGATTGATAAATTTCACCTCCGTTCTACCTTGCTCATTTTTCAATTCAGCTCGCAAAATTAATTGTGTCGGGAAATTGACAGGGTACAAGGGTAAATTCAGTGAAGCTGCCAAATAAAGTATCACTGCTCCTAAAGAAACGGGCATTCCACGATGTTTACGAATCACCTGATTAATCAATAAGTTATCCGTATAGAAATACTCGGCATGATGACAATGAAAGCCCCACTCTTGATAAACTAGGGTCAATAGTTGGTTTAAACGTTCATCATCGCTTTCCCCATTCACATCATAGCGAGCTTTTTTGACAAGTGCCGACATCAAGCCTAACACCTGCGGTTCGGACAGGTTATCATCAATCATCAAGGTTAGGCGAACTAACTCACGGTAAAGAAATTTCTGAAGCTGAACTTTACTCACCACGCTTTTGGGCTTTTTAATCTCTTGGAAAATATCGTTAATTATGTTGTCCATATTGCTACTGTTACTCTATCATTACCGCCATAATCTTGGAATGTGGTGACTCCATTCCATTGATTTTGTTGGAAAATATCTTGAACACTCGCCGCTTGTTGCCAGCCGTGTTCTAACATTAATGCCCCGTTTTGGGTTAAATAAAGCGGTGCGTTTTGGATAATTTTTTGCAAATCATTCAATCCGTTTTGTTCGGCAACCAATGCGGTTAATGGTTCAAAACGAACATCGCCTTGTGTTAAATTTTCATCGTCCTTATCAATGTAAGGCGGATTACTCACAATAAGATCAAAGCGTTGATTTTTCAAGGCTTCAAACCAATCGCTTTGTAAAAAGCGGACATTTTCAAATCCTAATGTCTGGCGATTTTTCTCTGCCAATTTTACCGCATCGTGCTGTTTATCTACTCCAATAATATCCGCTTTTTTACCTAGTTCACTCGATAATGCTAAAGCAATCGCCCCTGTGCCAGTGCCTAAATCTAAAATATGCAATTTTTCTTGAGTATCTAACCGCTTGTATGCCCATTCTAACGCAACTTCTACCAAGCGTTCCGTATCAGGACGGGGAATTAGGGTTGCCGTGGATACCGCCAAAGGCAACGACCAAAACTCTTTTTCGCCCAAGATGTATGCCATCGGTTCGCCTTTGGCTCGGCGAGCGAGTAGCTCGGCAAGTTGGCGTAGTTCGCTTTCGTTCAGTTCTGTTTCAGCAAAAGCAAAAATTGCAGATTTTGAACGTTTTGTTACCGCTTGTAACAGAATGTTGGCATCGGCTTTGGCGTTTAAAAACGGATCTTGTGATGCGTTTTCAAGCAAGGTTTGTTCGGCAAAGGTGAGCCATTGTTGGTAGGTTTTACTAAAAATCTTCACCACTTCAAAACGTTCACATACGAGCTCAAATTCATCACTAATCGGTTGATTTAATTGTTGACTAAAAAAATGTTGATGTGCCGATTTCCATTCTTCCAAAGAGCCTTCGCCTTCTGCAATTGCAAAGGCTTCAGATACTTTGCCTAAGGTATTAAAAGTCACTTCCGTCAATTTTATTGTCACTAAAGGCTGATTTTGGCTATCTAAAATAGTATGCAATTCATCTTGAACAGGATATTTATCTCCATTTTCAAGGGAATAGAACATTTTGCCAGAGCAAGTCGCTGTTTTTTTACCGGCCAAAACTAATGTGGCTAAATAATTGGGTGTGGTGCCGAATTGCCATTCTGAGTAAATTTGAGCCATAGAGAATATCTCGATATGGGGGATTTCTCCCCTAAGAACAGATTAATTCTGATCCGACAACGCCGCCAACTGATCCGCTTGATATTCGGTAATAATCGGCTGAATTAACTCGTCGATTTTGCCGTTCATCACTTCGTCTAAACGGTAAACGGTTAGGTTAATGCGGTGATCGGTGACACGCCCTTGTGGGTAGTTGTACGTGCGGATTTTGTCTGAGCGATCGCCTGAGCCAAGTAGGTTACGGCGAGTATCCGCTTGCTCTTGAGCTTGTTTTTCTTTCTCAACTTGGACAATGCGTGAAGCAAGTACCGCAAGTGCTTTGGCTTTGTTTTTGTGTTGTGAACGCTCGTCTTGGCACTCTACCACAATGCCTGTCGGAATGTGGGTGATACGCACTGCAGAGTCGGTGGTATTAACGTGCTGACCACCTGCCCCTGATGAACGGTAGGTATCAATACGCAGATCCGCTGGGTTGATTTCCGGCATTTCGCTTTCCGGTAATTCAGGCATTACTGCAACCGTACAAGCGGAAGTGTGAATACGCCCTTGCGATTCGGTTTTCGGTACACGTTGTACACGATGACCGCCCGACTCAAATTTAAGTTGCCCGTAAACGCCTTCACCGCTGATTTTGACAATAATCTCTTTATATCCGCCTTGTTCGCTTTCGTTAGCACTTAATTCTTCGATTCTCCAACGTTTGCTTTCCGCATAGCGACTGTACATACGATATAAATCGCCTGCGAAAATACCTGCTTCATCACCGCCTGTTCCGGCACGGATTTCAAGGAAGCAGTTATATTCATCATTCGGATCTTTCGGTAGCAATAAGATTTGTAAGTTTTGCTCAAGCTGTTCAATTTCAGCTTTATTCGCCTCAATCTCTTCAGCTGCCATCTCTTTCATATCAGGATCATCAAGTAAGATTTGTGCTTCTTCGATGTCGCTATGGAGCTTTTTCCAACGGTTAAAGGTACCGACAACTTCTTCAAGTTGGGAATATTCTTTGGAATAAGCACGAAATTTTTCTTGATCGCTAATAACGGTTGCATCGCCCAATAAGGCTTGTAGCTCTTCGTGGCGCTCGCTTAGACTATCTAATTTGCTGATAATGGAATCTTTCATTTTATTTATATATGGAATGAATAAATTAAATTCCCTCCCCATACGGGGAGGGACGAGGAATATCGCTATTGTATCGGAAAATCACAATCGGATAAATGCAAAAAAGCCTAGATACTTTCTAGGCTCTTAGCTTCAAACGAGTTAAAAAGAATTATTTTACTAAGTCTTTTAATGCTTTACCTGCAACGAAAGCAGGTACATTAGCTGCCGGGATTTCAATCGCTTGGTTAGTTTTAGGGTTGCGACCTGTACGTGCTTTACGGTGATTTACTTTGAAAGTACCGAAACCGATCAGTTGTACTGAATCACCTTTTTCTAAGCTTGCAGAAATTGCTGCTAAAGTTGCTTCTAAAGCAGCTTTGGCATCTTTCTTGCTTAGTTCTGCACCTGCTGCGATTGCATCAATTAACTCAGTTTTGTTCATGGCTTTATCCTCTAAAGATTTATGTATATGTGACGGCAGTGTCTGCCTAAAGTAAATTGCTAAAATTGCGAGCGATAGCTTAATTCAAACTTGCCTATTCTCAAAGTAAATAATGCAAAAATTGTTAGCTAAGTCACATTTATTGACCGAAATTTAATCCGATATTACTGATCCCGCTGCTTCGAATTTCATTTTTGAGACCCAGTATCAGCTCTATATCACGTTCTTCACATTCATTGAGTAGACGGTAAATTTGCCACTGTACATCCAATTCGTCCTGAATTTCAGGGGCATTTTTAAGCTCTTGTTCGTTTAAACTGCGATCGGCTTGTGTTTCTAAATAGGTTGCAACGGTAGCTAATGAAAGCCGGCTGATTTTAATCGCCTGTTCTAAAGTTTCTCCTGCAATAATGCTGTGTAAAACTTCAGATAATGCTTGGCAGGCATCTTCAGCAGGGAATACGCCGTAAAAATCAAATTCATTGACATCAGGAATAATGGTTTCCAATTTTTCGAGCTGGTTCTCAAAATTGATTTTTGCCCCTTTAACCGTCAAATGTTCCCACACTAAATTTAGAATATTTTGAAAAATTTTAGCATTATCCGACCGCTTGCTGACTT
>JBGXMX010000136.1:0-5034 GCA_041809245.1 Glaesserella sp. | reverse complement strand
CAGGCTATTTAGTCGGCTGGTTAGGGGAAAGTGCGATTATCGGCATTTTGATCGGCTGGCTAGTCTTTCTAGGCACAGGCTTAACGGTCAAACCAACCCAAGCCTTTGTACAAACGGAAGAAAAAGCCCAATCAGATTTAAGCTATCTGCAATTAATGAAAGTGCCAACCACATTCAAAATGTTGATTGCCGTTTCCTTAATTCAAGCTTCTCACGCCGCTTATTATGCTTATAGCACGATTTATTGGGCATCAGAAGGCATTTCTACCCAAAGTGCGAGTTTATTATGGGGCTTGGCAGTCATCTCGGAAATTCTGTTTTTCTTCTTTGCTAACCGTTTATTTAAAACGTGGAAAATCAGCCATTTAATGATTTTATCTGCGGTCGGCTCAATGGTGCGTTGGATCTTGCTGGCTTCTACCACCAATATGGCGGTCTTAATGGCAATGCAGATGTTCCATTCTATTTCTTATGGGGCAGGGCATTATGCCATGATCCGCTACCTTTCAACTCAACCAACGGAACAAATGGCAAAACTACAAGCACTCTATTTTAGCTTTGCAAGCTGTATTTTTATGGCAGTGTTTACCTTTATCGCAGGCTTGGTCTATCAAGTTTCGCCGACAGGTAGCTTCTGGCTAATGGTACTATTTGCATTGCCTGCGGTTTTTATTGTGCCGAAGCGGTTTGAGGTGAGAATGTAAAATGTAGGTTTTTGCAAATTTTTAGTTAAACTTGAGCGCTTGTAGTATAGTAATAATGATTTTTAGACTTCAGATTTTTTTAAGGTTTATAAATTATAATACTTAAAGTCAGATTTTTATTTTATGAGGACGGAAAGCTTATGAGCAGTCAATCATCTTTATTTTCAGAAACTTGCCCGCTTAGCGTTGTGATTATTACGCTAAATGAGGAAAAAAATATTGGCAATATTCTTAATGACCTTGTGGCACAACAGTATAAAAATTTTGAAGTGTTGGTTGTCGACAGCAACAGTAATGACAATACCGTCAATATTGCAAACTCTTATCAAGACAGACTTGATTTACGTACGATTGTCATGTCGCAACGTGGGCACAGTCTTGGGCGTAATACAGGGGCGGAAAATGCCAAATATGAACGCATTGTCTTTTTTGACGCAGATGTACGCATTGCCCCTGATTTTCTTGGCAATGCGTTGAATGCCCTAATCAAACGACGCTTATTAGTCGGAGCGGGGCGAATGAAAAGTTCGGGATCGTCGCTGTTGAATCATATCGGGGTGCGTTTGTTTGATCTCGGTATGGTGGCGACACAATATACCTTTCCAACTTGTACCGGCGCTTGTATTTTTTCTACGAAATCCGTTCACCAAATGCTCGGCGGTTTTGATACGCAAATCACGTTGTGTGAAGATTGCGATTATGTGAATCGTGCCTCCAAAACGGTGAAATTCCGTATGTTGCCTGTCTTTTTTGAGTTTAATACACGCCGTTTAGATCAAGACGGATTATTTAAAATGGGCTATACCTATTTGAAAGCCAATGTACTGAGAATGTATCGCGGCGAGTTACGCAACAACGAAATCCATTACCCTTTTGCGCATTACGATAAAACCGAATGAGTGCACTTCCTGATTGGCTGCTGGCTTGGTTTAACTCGCCATGGTTACCCCTAATTCTCTGTTTAGGAGCATTTTCAGATGCGTTTATCGGGGTAAGCCTTTTTGTTTTAGGTGAGTTTTTCTTCGTTGCAGGCGGATATTTAGTCGCTCAATCTGCACAATGGTGGATTGTTCCGCTTATTTGGGCGGCAGCGTTGCTCGGCGATATCCTCAGCTATTTTGTCGGAAAACGCTACGGCAAGCAGATTGTCCACAAATATATCCGTCCTAAAGCCAAACGCCGTTTACATTACCGCCGAGCCTACCGATTAATGTTAAAACGTGGCGGTACGGCTATTTTTATCGCCCGTATTACAGGGCCTTTATCAAAATTTATGCCGTTACTGGCGGGCTCGATGAAGTTACCGTTTCATTCGGTATTTTGGGCGAGTTTGTGGGGGATTATCATTGGTACGGCACAATTCTTTATTATCGGTTACGCCTTAGCCAAAGGTAGCGACTATTGGGATCATTTTTGGAATCTGTTTTCCGGATAATTGCAAAAAATGAGCCGAATCTGACCGCTTGTTAATAGATTATATTACTGTGTATCCTGATGCTTATTGAGATAAAATTTCATCTATTGCAAATTTTGTTGTGGTAATGCGTCTCTCACATCATTTTTCCCTTGTAATTCCTGCAAATTTTGCTACATTCCGCAGGTTATTTTTCTTGTTTAAAAGGTCAAAAAATGAGCCAACAACTTGAGTTAATCAAATCTTCAATTAAATCTATTCCTGACTATCCAAAAGCAGGCATTATTTTCCGTGATATTACCTCTTTATTAGAAGTGCCTGCTGCATTCCAAGCCTCTGTTGATGCGATTGTGGCTGAGTTTAAAGACAAAGGGATCACCAAAATTGTAGGGACTGAATCTCGCGGGTTTATCTTTGGTGCGCCAGTGGCATTGGCCTTAGGTGTGCCTTTCGTGCTTGTGCGTAAACCGAAAAAATTGCCTCGTGCGGTAATTTCTCAATCTTACTCCCTTGAGTACGGCGAAGACACCTTAGAGATCCATACGGACTCTGTTCAATCTGGGGATAATGTACTTGTTATTGATGATTTACTTGCAACCGGCGGTACTGTGGAAGCAACGGTGCAACTTATTCGCCGTTTAGGTGGTACAGTTGAAAATGCAGCTTTTGTGATTTGGTTGCCTGATCTTGGCGGTAAAGAACGCTTAGAGAAAATCGGTGTCAATTCTTATACATTAGTGAGCTTTGAAGGTCACTAATTGGCATCTTATAAAATTCAAATGGTGGGTTAAAACCCACCCTACATTTTTATTTAGGTAAAAAATGTTCTATCAAGTTCTAGCACGCAAATGGCGACCACAGCGATTTAGCGAAGTGGTTGGGCAACAACACGTTTTATCCGCTCTCGAAAATGGTTTGCGAGAAGGGCGGTTACATCACGCTTATCTTTTTTCAGGAACGCGTGGCGTAGGGAAAACCTCGATTGCTCGTCTATTTGCAAAAGGCTTGAACTGTGAAACAGGGATCAGTGCTGATCCTTGCGGTCAATGTGCGAACTGTAAAGCCATTGAAGAAGGGCGATTTATCGATCTGATTGAGATCGACGCTGCTTCACGCACAAAGGTCGAAGATACCCGTGAATTGCTCGATAATGTGCAATATAAACCAACCGTTGGGCGCTTTAAGGTTTATTTGATTGACGAAGTGCATATGCTTTCTCGTCACAGCTTCAATGCATTGCTTAAAACCCTTGAAGAACCGCCTGAATATGTCAAATTCTTACTTGCGACGACCGACCCACAAAAACTGCCGATCACCATTCTTTCTCGTTGTATGCAGTTCCATTTGCGAGCCTTGGAGCAATCGCAAATTCAGCAACATCTTGAATTTATCTTAACTCAAGAGCAAATTCCCTATGAATTATCAGCTCTTGCCAAACTCGCAAAAGCGGCACAAGGTAGTATTCGTGATGCGTTGAGCTTAACCGATCAAGCGATTGCAGTCAGTAATGCGAATATTACCTTACCGATGGTAAGCCAAATGCTCGGCTTAATTGACGATCATCAGCCGTTAGAGTTGGTGCAAGCCCTTGCGAATGCAGACGGTGAAAAAGCAATGGCAGTAATTCAGTCCGTGGCAGAAAAAGGTGTCGATTGGCAACAATTACTGAGCGATACCGCAGAAACCTTGCACCAAATTGCGATGTTGCAGTTGTTAAAACATACTCATCAAGAAGAAACCCCACTGCATTTTTTAGCGAAACAGATCTCGCCGGAAGATGTACAGTTTTTCTATCAAGTCATGCTCACAGGCAAAAAAGAGTTGCCTTTTGCTCCTGAGCAACGTTCTGGCGTGGAAATGACTATCTTAAGAGCCTTGGCTTTCCACCCTAAAAATATAGCAACTGCGACAACCGTTGTCACAGCTACGCCGACAAAGTCCGTTGCACCTGTGCAATCGCCAAATAGCATTGGTCAGTTAAGAGAACGTTTAGCTCAACAACAGCAGAATTCAGCTCAAACTGCGACAACACAAGCGGTCGGTTCCGAACAAAATTTTGCAAAAAATTCGCCACAACAGAGCGCTTACACTGCCTCATCTTCGACTCCTGATACCCAAAACGGCATTTCCGATGCATTGATGGCAATGCAAGCCCGTAAACAGTTAAAGGCGAAGCAAGCTCAGGACAACGAAAAAAAAAAGCCTGACGAGTTAGCCGCTTTACCGACCCGACAGCTTGCCTCTAAACAAAATGTACAACAGCGTTTTGCCAGTTTAGCATTGACTCAAGAGACGGAAATTAAATCAGCGCCTAAATCACAACGTCTTGAACAAAGTGATGAAGATTATCGCTGGACTTGGTTGAATCCTGAGCTGGAAAGTCAAGAAGAAGCACCTAAACCTTCCGAAATAAAACAGGCGATTTTGCAAGATAAAACGCCCGAATTAGTCAAGAAAACCATCGAATTAGGTTGTGAGCAAGACGAATGGAGCCGCATTATTCAAGATTTAAAATTAGGCGGAATGACGCGCCAGCTCGTGTTAAATAGTTATCTTGCCGAAAAGAAAGACAAGCATCTGACGCTAGTGCTGAAACCTTCGATGGTACACCTGAAGAATGATGAGTCGATGCAAAGTTTAACCACGGCTTTCGGGCAAGTAGGCTTGACTTATGAAATTCAATTGGGAGAGAGCCACGAACATCAAACACCCCTAGAAATTCGCCGCACAATCTTTGAAAATCTTACGCAGGAAGCCAAAAAAGCTTTACAGTCGGATGACAAATTACAGTTATTACAACAAGCCTTTGATGCTCAAATGGATGAATCGACCATTAGGGCGGTGGTAGAGTAAATTTTGTGATATAGCTCGAAAAACATAAACGTTCCACTTTCTAATAGACTATTTCATCTTTAT
>JBGXMX010000135.1:0-18240 GCA_041809245.1 Glaesserella sp. | reverse complement strand
TGGGAACAAGTTGCTCAAGACTTATCATCTCGAGTTCATATTGGGGAGAGGCGGTATTTTTAAGCATAGGCATTTCCTTTTTTCGATATGCCTATTAGATCAAACCTCTAGAGTAATGTCTAGAGGTTTGTCAGCGGTCTGGAGCGAACAGATTTTGTCTGTTCGCTTTTTTGTTGGAACAAAAAGTCCCCGTTAAAGTCTGATATAATGATTTTAAAATGATTTCATTATAAGGATTTCAAATGCTTAAGCGTTTTTTTATCGGTACTGTTTCGTTGTTACTCACTTTTTCTGTATTTGCCCACCCACACTCTTTCCTTGATATGAAAAATAAAGTGTTAATTCAGCAAGATAAGTTGGAAGGCTTTGAGTTGAGTTGGATGTTAGATGAAATTACTTCAGCGGAACTGATCTATGAAATCAACAGTAGCAAAGATAAAAAACAGGCGATGAATAAAATTTTGCGTGAGTTAGATGAATCTGCGGTGAGTACCCATTATTTTAGCGAGCTTTATAATCAGCAAAATGAGCCGATTAAGTTTAAAGCCAAACCGCATAACTCGTCCGTTGAAATTCAACATAATCGTATTATTTACCATTTCACCTTGCTACTGGCTGAGCCTAAAGCGCTAAAAGGGCAATCATTCCGCTTTTTTACCTTTGAACCAAGTTACTATTTAGCGATGACTTACGAAAAAGCGAGTGATGTCAGTAGCACCGAGCAGAATCTTTGTAAAGTCGAGATGATTGAGCCGACGGTAAATCAATCGTTGCGGCTGTATGCGTCAAAATTAGATAAAAATGAAACCCCCGATATGCCTGCAGAACGTGGCTTGTCTTTAGGCGCACAATTTGCGCAAAAAGTGAGTATCGTATGTCAATAAAGGCAAAATATTGGGGTGGGATAGCGGTCGGATTGGTGACACTTTTTGCGATTTATCAGGCTTACCCCTATCTCTTATTTAAAGTCAGCGAGTGGCAGAGGGAATTTAATTTTGCCCTTTCGGGGGCGTTAAATCGTCTGAACGAAAACCAGCAACAGGCAGGACTGACTTTAATGGCGGTGAGCTTTATCTATGGAGTGTTTCACGCAGTCGGCCCGGGGCATGGTAAGTTTATTCTGACAAGTTATCTCTCTTTTGAACAAACCAAACTGCCACAAGCGGTGAAGATCACCTTATTATCTGCGTTAGTACAAGGCTTGGTGGCGATTGGATTAGTTACGGTGATCGTGGTGATCTTCACCCTTTCTCGCAGCTACTTCAATTTGACATTAAAATGGGTTGAGCGAGGCAGTTTTGCGGTGATGGTGCTGTTTGGGATCTATTTCTGTTATCAGGCATACAAAGCATTCTTCTCTCAAGCGAAGCCAAAAGGTTTTACCATTAAAAATTTGCAAAAAAATAGCGAAAAGTCACCGCTTGTTATGACTCCAGTTCATCAACATGATGAACATTGTGGCTGCGGACACAAACACCTGCCGAGTTCATCGGAAATGGCGAATGCGACAGATTGGAAAAGCACGCTGATGTTGATTTTGAGCATAGGCTTGCGCCCGTGTTCGGGGGCTGTGTTAGTGCTGTTTTTAGCTTACACCTTGGATTTGTACCTTTGGGGTGTGGTTTCGGCTTTATTAATGGCAGTAGGAACGGGCTTAACCCTTTCTCTATTTGCTTGGATTGTACTTTTTGCTCGTGAAAAAGCGGTTACAGTGGGACGGTGGTATCTGTCTGTCTCAACGAACAAATCGCTCTCCCATTTAGCAAAATTACTGGTCGGAGTAGTTTTGATGATTTTCGGGATCACCTTATTTCACAGTAGTTTGCTGGATACAAGCCAAACTTTATTGTTCAAACGTTAAGTTTTGCATTACCTTCTTTTATTAAATAAATTAAAAAATCTTCTCAAGGCATAAAAAATCATTAAAATGCAGACTTTATTTTTAAAATGAGGTCTTAAATAATGGAAAGCATTGTTTCATTGTTTGAAGGTATGTTGAAGTGGATTGTCGATACCCTTGACGGCCCGCTTTGGGATATCACGGTTCTTACCCTTTTAGGCGTAGGTTTATTTTTTACAATCACCACAGGCTTGGTTCAATTACGTTTATTACCACGCAGTATCCGTGAAATGTGGTCGGGTCGTGCTGCAGAGGGGGATTCTTTAACCCCGTTCCAAGCATTCGCAACAGGTTTGGCAAGCCGTGTCGGTGTGGGCAATATCGGCGGTGTGGCAACGGCGATCGCCTTAGGCGGACCGGGGGCGGTTTTTTGGATGTGGATTACTGCCTTAATTGGGATGAGCAGTGCATTTGCGGAATCATCATTAGCTCAAGCGTTCAAAGTGCGTGACCCGAACGGTATGTTCCGTGGCGGCCCTGCTTATTACATTACTAAAGGCTTAAAAGCACCGTGGCTTGCGATTGCGTTTGCGATTACCTTAATTTTTACCTTCGGTTTTGCGTTCAATGCGGTGCAAGCAAACTCGATTGTTGAAGCAACCCGTAACGCATGGGAATGGGATGCAAATTATGTCGGTATCGGCTTAGTGGTTGTCACTGCTGCCATTATTTTTGGCGGCGTTAAACGTATCGGTCAGGTGTCTGCCAAAGTCGTTCCTTTAATGGCACTGTTTTATTTGATCGTTGCGATGATTATTTTAGGTATGAATATCGAGCGAGTACCTGAAGTATTAAGCAATATTATCAGCAGCGCTTTTGATTTTTCTGCAATGGCAGGCGGTATGTTCGGTGCACTGTTCTCACAAGCCATGCTGATGGGGATTAAACGTGGTTTATTCTCAAACGAAGCGGGTATGGGTTCTGCGCCGAATACAGCGGCGACTTCAGATGCCAAACACCCGGCAAGCCAAGGTTTGATCCAAATGTTAGGCGTATTTGTGGATACTATTGTTGTTTGTACTTGTACTGCAATTATTATCTTAATGTCCAATGATTACGGCAATGAATCTTTACGTGGCGTCTCTTTAACCCAAAAAGCGTTAGAGTTCCATGTCGGTGAATTTGGCTTACACTTCTTAGCCTTTATCTTATTGTTATTCTGCTACACCTCAATTATCGGGAACTAT
The DNA here is from genome assembly GCA_041809245.1 of Glaesserella sp. Classification (GTDB taxonomy): domain Bacteria; phylum Pseudomonadota; class Gammaproteobacteria; order Enterobacterales; family Pasteurellaceae; genus Glaesserella. The sequence continues at coordinate 15,153 of JBGXMX010000135.1, read as the reverse complement.
GCCTATGCGGAAAATAACATTCGCTATATCCGTAACAAACCAAGCTTCGTATTAGCGTTCCGTTTAATTGTGTTATTCTTCGTTTACTTTGGCGCAGTGCGTGACGGCGGTATCGTTTGGGCGTTTGCCGATACGGTGATGGCTTCAATGGCGATGATTAACTTAGTGTCTATCATTTTACTTGCGCCGATTGTGTGGGTCATCTTGAAAGACTATCAAAAACAAATTAAAGCAGGTATCGAGCAGCCGGTGTTCAACATTGAAGAACACCCGGAGCTCATCCGCCGTGGTGTGGATCCGTTAATTTGGAAATCTAAAAAATAGTTTGCCGTTTTTACAAGCGGTTCGTTTCTCGCAGAATTTTGCAAAATTTTGTGAAAAACGAACCGCTTGTTTATTGAGGGTTGCAGACTAAGATGAATTTCTTTCATAGACAAACTGCAAAACATTCATCGGCTCTTATACTCTTTAAGCGCCGAAATCTTTTATCTTTAGGTATAATAATGCGAGTTTATTATTTAACCTAGAGAACCCAATATGAAAAAAAATCTCATCACAACATCCATTTTACTCGCATTGCCAACTTTGGCTTTTGCACAAACTGAAGCATCAAAAGCAGAATTAGACACAGTAACTGTTTATTCAGCCTATGCCGCACCAGTCAATCAAGATAAAACCGCTTCTTCTGTTACTGTTTTGACAGAGAAAGATTTTGCACAGCGTAATGCGACTTATGTCAGTGATGTGTTGAAAACTGTGCCAGGGGTGGCAATAGCATCATCGGGTGGGCGTGGTACTTTAACGAATGTGTATTTACGTGGTGCAGAAACAAATCATACTGTAGTTGTTATTGATGGTGTAAAAATGAATCCTGTAACGGGTTCAGGTTATGATTTTGGTGGACTAAGTTTAAGCAATATTGAACGTATAGAAGTTTTACGTGGTGAACAATCTGCATTATGGGGCAGTGATGCAATGGGCGGTGTGATTTATATCACGACGAAAAGTGGTATTTATAAAGATAAACCGTTTAATGTGGATTTTGATTTAGGCACGGGGTCTAACGGCACTTATTCAGGATCAACGACTATTTCAGGTTATAACAATGGTTTCTATTATGCACTATCTGGCAGCAGCTATAGCACAAAAGGTATCTCTGCGGTAAGTAAGGATAGGTTTAGCTATACATCGGAAAGTGGTGCAGCGAAACTTACATCTGGTGCAGTTGAAAGAGATAAATTCCACAAAGATAATGCATCTTTACGTTTAGGCTATGATAAAAATGATAAAGGTGTTGAGTTATTGGTAAGTCAATCATCTCAAACTGCACATTATGATAATCCTTATAGTATGACAACGGAAACAACCATTGATGAAAATACACGTAATAGGGAAAATGTACTTAGATTGAGCGGCTATATCGGCAGTGATCAAGAACTTTTCAAAAATAAGATAAGTTTAAGCCAAATTAAAACCCAAATTGATCGATTTGGTACAAATCCTGGTGCTTATGATGCTAAGAAATTAAATACAAATTATCAGTTAGATGTTAATTTTGATCGTGAAGGTAGTGTGACTCAAGCATTGAGCTTTTTAGGCGAGTATCAAAAAGCAAATTATGAGGGCTCAGAATATAACAATGTACTGAAAAAATTAATTGATAAAAGCATTGCTACAGAATATCGCTTATTGACTGATAGTGATCATACTTTTGCACTTAGTGGACGTTATATTGATAATTCATTTTATGGCGATGCTTTAACTGTGAGAGCTTCCGGAGCTTATCGTTTATCTCCAAATTTCCGAGTTCACGGAAGCATTGGAACTGCAACACAAACTCCAACAATGGATGAATATTTTGGTTATGCGCCATGGCAACAACCAAATTTTGACTTAGCACCGGAAAAGAGCTTCGGTGGGGATGTTGGTTTATTAGTGGAATCAACGGATAAAAAACATAGTTTAGATATCACCTATTTTGCTAGGAATGTGAAAAACTTTATTGCTTATAACAATAGTTGGACTCAGATGATTAATCTTGATGGTACAACAAAAGTTAAAGGTGTAGAGCTATCATATAATGGTCAGCTTTCTGAAAAGTTAAGTAGTTATGCAAACTATACTTATACCAGAGCGAAAGATAGAATGAACGTTGAACTATTACGCCGTCCAAAACATATTGCGAATGCAGGTCTAAGTTATCAAATTACTGAACAACTTGGTTCAAGTGTAAGTATTTCTTATGTTGGAAAGCGTATTGATTCAGGTCGTTATAAAATGCCATCTTATACATTGGCAAATTTAGGTGTTAATTATCAAATTAATAAACAGCTTAATGTTTATGCAAACTTGAACAACGTATTTAACAAAAAGTATGAAAATCTTGTAGGCTACGGACAAGACGGTCGTAATGTTTACGTTGGCTTAAAAGGCAGTTTTTAATCTTCAATGACAAGCGGTGGGATTTTTCCCACCGTTTATTTTCTTATGAAAAAAATATTCATATTTTTAACCGCTCTTCTCTTACCGTTTACAAGGGCTCTTGCACAAGAGCAGTTTGTATCGCTTACGCTTTGTAGCGATCGTCTGCTGTTTGAAATCGCTCGCCCTGAACAAATTGCGGCGATGTCGCCTTATTCTAAAAATCCATTGATGATGTTGGATAAACTCAATCACGACAAACCCACACTCGAACCGCAACTCAGCCAATTGCTCCCTTATTTAGACAAAACCATGCTGATTAACGAGCGGTTTTATCCGCAACTGGTCGCAGAACTCAAACAGCTTGGCGTAAAAATTCTGCCGATAAATGACAGTCCGCAAACCCCCGAACAGCTTTTTGAATTGATTTTGCAACTGGGAAAATTGACCGATAATCAAGCCAAAGCAGAGCAACTGATTGTCCAATTAAAATCGCAAAATATGAAGCTAAATCAACCGCTTACCGATACGCTGATTTTGTCGGATACAGGCGTAGTCGATACTCAACAACCGAATTACCAAGCCCTATTACAACTTTTAGGTTTAACACCGTTAAAAACGGCTTTGACCCCGCAAAATTTTTCGCTGGAAAAGGTGGTATTAAGCCAACCGAACATTTTAATTTCTTTGACGGATAAACAAGGCTACAACGAACAAGCAGAACTACTTTCACATCCGCTTTTACAAAATTATTTCCAAAATCGACCGCTTGCTACAATCCCGTTAAAATATACTTACTGCTTCGACCACGGTATTTGGCAAGGGGCTGAAAAGATTTATCAACAGTTAAAATAATTTGTGAAGCTCGTCGAAAAACGGGAATTTTCTATTTATACAGTATTGCACTGTATATGAATTTGTGTATGATTTCTGTGTTTTTATACAGTTGTGTAGGGGTTCGTGATGAGCAATGCAATTAAATTATTTGAAGGAAATCAAATCCGTTCCGTATGGGATAATGAGCAAGAAGAGTGGTATTTTAGTGTAGTAGATGTGGTTGCGGTATTAACCGAAAGTGCCAATCCAAGACGTTATTGGAGCGATCTAAAACGTAAATTACAAGTAGAAGAAGGGGCAAATGAGTTGTACGAAAAAATCGTACAACTAAAATTTAAGTCTTCAGATGGGAAAATGTATAAGACCGATGCGACTGATATGCAAGGCATTTTCCGTATCATTCAATCTATCCCAAGCCCGAAAGCTGAGCCGTTTAAATTGTGGTTGGCACAGATTGGGAAAGAACGGATTGATGAAATTATCGATCCTGAATTAACGATTGATCGTGCCTTGGAAACCTATTTGAAAAAAGGTTATACAAGAGAATGGATTAACCAACGATTACAAGCTATTCAAGTGAGAAAAGAGCTAACGGATACTTGGCTAGATCACGGTGTAAAAGAAGGGCGAGAATTTGCGATTTTGACCAATGAAATCTCGAAAGCGTGGAGCGGAATGACCACCAGAGAATATAAGGATTTCAAAGGATTGAAGAAAGAAAATTTACGCGACAATATGTCCACCCTTGAATTAGTGCTAAATATGTTGGCGGAGGCAACCACAACGGAGCTAACACAGATTGCCAACCCACAAGGATTAGAAGAGAATAAAAAGATTGCTCAAGAAGGCGGAAGCATTGCTGGCGATACTCGAAAAGCGATAGAAAGCAAAACGGGTCAGCCCGTAATTACCCCGAAAAATGCGATCTCTTTTTCTCAGCTTATTGAAGAAGTGGCTAAAGAACGATCAAAATAATTAAACGAAACAATGAACAAAACAACCCAACTTAACACCGTACTTTTGCTCTTGCTTCTGGCTATTATCAGCCTAGCAAGTTGGTACGACCTTAACGATTTTTCAGCATTGAAAAATGCCGATGGAATTGTGACGGATATGCGCCCGCTGGTGTTATGGGATATTCGTCTTCCACGGATTTTACTTGCCGTGCTAACAGGGGCAAGTTTGGCAGTGGCAGGCAATGCTATGCAAGGCATTTTCCAAAATCCGCTGGCAAGTCCGGGTTTGTTAGGGAGTGCAAATGGGGCAGCGACCGCCAGTGTTTTTATTCTGTACTATTTTTCCGTTCCCTTTACCTTGTTACTGATTGGCGGTGTGCTGGGGGCGTTGTTGAGCTTCTTATTGGTCTATTTAATTGCCAAAAATCACGGTACAACAATGATGATTTTAAGTGGTTTGGCGGTCAATATGTTACTCGGTTCAGCGATTGCGTTGTTGCTGTCGAATGCTGAAAGCCCTTGGGCATTGGCGGAACTTTATCGTTGGCTACAAGGCTCGTTGGTGTGGGCGAAATTAGATACCTTATTGATTTCATTACCGATTATCCTGTTGGGATTGCTCTGTCTTTATCAACAACGCCGTTACCTTGATTTACTGACCTTTGGTGAAGAAACCGCAAGCACAATGGGCATTGACCCCAAACGTAGCTTTTTCATTACCACTTTGGGTGTTGCCTTATTAGTAGGGGCAACCATTCCGCAAACGGGAACCATCGGCTTTATCGGCTTAATCGCACCGCACTTGGCGCGCATGATCCTGAAAAAACGCCCATCACAGCTTTATCTTACAAGCGGTCTGATTGGGGCATTTATTTTACTGATTGCCGATCTCTGTATTTTATATTTGTCGTTCTTTTCCCATATTTATGTGGGAACGCTTACCGCAATTATCGGCGCACCATTCTTGATTTGGATTTTATTGACTCAGAAGCAAAAATGGACAGAATGATATAGACGGTTATAACGACCGAATATTTCATTTAGCTAAATACAATTGTATGCAGAGGCAATATTCAAGAAAGAAATTATTTACAGATAACTAATTACCGTTAGAATTACAGCACCATTTTACTTATAGTGACGTTAATGTCCGAATCTATATAGCAATTGATAATGTCTCGTTTATATTCTCATTTCACCCAAGATAAATGGTTTGCTTACGCACAATTGATGCGCTTAGACAAGCCAATCGGTTCGCTCTTATTACTTTGGCCGACACTATGGGCACTTTTTGTTGCCTCAGAAGGTGTCCCTCCTTTTTCTGTTTTCATCATTTTTGTTTTAGGGGTTATCGTTATGCGGGCGGCAGGTTGTGTGATCAATGATTATGCCGATCGCCATATTGACGGTAGTGTAAAGCGAACCTCTCAACGACCGCTTGCCACCGGCAGGGCGACACCGGCAGAAGCCAAGTGCCTTTTTGTTGTTTTAATCGCCATTGCTTTTTTACTTGTTTTACAACTGAATGTTTATACGATAGTGCTTTCTGTGATTGCCGTCGGATTGGCAATCGTCTATCCGTTTATGAAACGTTACACCCATTTACCTCAATTTGTATTAGGTATGGCGTTTGGTTGGTCAATTCCAATGGCTTTTGGTGCCGTGGGAGAAAGTTTACCTCTTGCTTGTTGGTTACTCTTTTTTGCCAATTTAGCTTGGACGGTCGCTTATGATACGCAATATGCAATGGTAGATAGGGATGATGACCTGCGCATCGGCGTCAAATCAACAGCAATCTTATTTGCACAATACGATAATAAAATCATTGCGTTACTACAATTTATAACACTTCTGTTACTGGTCTTTTTAGGGCGTTTAAATCAATATGGGGTAGGCTATTTTATTGCCCTCGTACTCGTCTCTACATTTTTTATTTATCAATGTCGGCTGACTAAAAAGCGAGAAAGAGATGCCTGTTTTAAAGCCTTTTTGAATAACAATTATGTAGGCTTAGGAATCTTTGTTTCTATTTTGATTGGAATTTATTTTTCATAATGATGAAAATAGAAGCAAACAAAATTGTTACACTATTTTTGACTTGCATTGATAGCGGAAGCTTCTTATAATTCAAGCCGTTTTCAAGTTTGCCTGAGTGGCGGAATTGGTAGACGCAGCGGATTCAAAATCCGCCGCCTTCGGGTGTGTCGGTTCGAGTCCGACCTTAGGCACCAAACCTGAAAACAAAAAGACTCTTCAGTATCTCTCAAAAGTTTAAAAAGTTCTCTAATTCCATACACACATTTCCATTATTTACTTGAATCAAGATAGATATATGTCCTTATGCATAAGTAATTGAAGAAGTTTGGCTTAATTAACTCTAGTTAAAGTCTTATCACATCAAAACTATTTTTGTCATTATGCGTAAAATTTGAGGAATAAATTTTATGAAACAGATCAAGAACTGGTGGGGTATCTAGACAAAGAACCCCGTACAATTTGTACAGGGTTCGTCGGCTATGAATCTTGGATCGAGTAAAGTATGTGTTTACTTATACTTTATCCTTGGATTTATTTTACGAATTTTTGTTGTAATTCCGTATAAAGTTTTTGTAATTCTGCGGCTGATTCAGAAATTTTTTGCGTTTTTTCAATGAGCGTTTTTTGCAATTCTTCTGTTGGTGCAGCGATGGCTTTAATAGAGTTAGACATAATGTCTTGAGATAATACAAACATATCTTTAGTTTTTTGCTTCAAGTTGTTGATAGCTTCGTCTTTAATTTCAAGCGCTTCTAAGCTGGCTAACAAAGTACTAAATTGCTCTGTTACGAGTTGTTGCGCTTCTTCAAGCTGTTTTGGATCTTTGCTGTTTAATTTTTCAGCCAGCTGTCCTTGTAAGGTTGCAAGTTTTTGTTCTTGCTCTTGGTTCCACAGAACTAATTTTTGGAAATCGTCAAAACCTTGAACATTGTTTTCCGCAGCAGGTACGGAAGCCGTTGTTTCAGCGGGTTTTGCCGGTTCTACGGGTTTGTCTGCTGCTTTGTCACAAGCTGCCAAGAAAAGGGTAAAAAGTGCGGCAGCGCCAATTTTAGTTAATTTATTCATGGGTATCCTCGAATAAGAAAATAGAAAAAGAAACGTCTTAAAAAGACGGCATATTGTACCGTCATATAGACACATAAGTGGTAGCTTTGTTCGTATCGAATGGCGGGAATTTTATTGTTTGATTAAAAAAACGTCATCAAACACCGGTAGCTTGCTGAATCAGCCATTTTTTCAGATAGGCATTTTGATTCGTCAGACTTAGTCCGACACCTCGAACCAGTTTTTTCAGTGGATTTCCGCCTGAAAATAGTTGTTTCAGCCCTTCCATCGCACCTAAAATTTTGATGGCTTCAACTTTACGACGGCGTTCATATTGGCGGAGGTGGCGATATTCGCCAATATCTTGTCCTGCTTCGATTAGCTGTTTTAGCTGTTTTGCCAGTTCAATGGTATCGGCAAAGCCTAAATTCACTCCAAGTCCGGCTAATGGGTGAATAGTGTGAGCTGCATCTCCCACAAGGGCAATACGTGGTTGAGCGAAATCTCTGGCATAGCGTGCTACCAGCGGATAAATCGCCCGAGGGCTTTGTACTTCACATAAGCCGAGCTGGTTATCAAAGGCGATAGTGAGTGCTTTATTAAAAGCTGTTTCATCGCTACTCAGGTGTATTTGTGCCGTTTCAGGAGGAAGCGACCAAACGATAGAACAGTGATGTTCGTCTGCTAACGGTAAGAATGCAAGAATACTGTCTTTATCAAAAATTTGGCGTGCGGTTTGTTGGTGCGGTTCTGCAGTTTTTACATTACAAACCAAAGCAGTATGTTGATAATCTTGGCTGATAAGAGGAATATTCGCTTGTTGACGAACCCATGAATTCGCCCCATCTGCACCGACGACTAATTTACCTGAGAGCATTTCACCATTTTCTAGACTAAGGAATGCTCCTGTTTCGCTAATGCCTAAACTGGTTGGTTGGCTTGCGAGAATTTCCACATTCGGGAGCTGACTGACTATTTGCCATAGGGCAAATTGAATTTGGCTGTTTTCAACGATAAAGCCGAGTTGATTTAGCCCAAGTTGGGCAATAGTTGGATCTTGATTATCAAATTGAATATGCCCAAAGCTGTCTTTTTCCCAAATTTTCATCTGTTGGTAAGGAGAAAGGCGTTCAGGCGGAATTTTTTGCCATGCGCCGACGTCAGTGAGTAGGGTTTGGCTGGTAAGATTAATCGCACTGACACGGGTCGAAATTTTCTTTTCTTCAACTTGGGGCAGCTGTTTTTCAATGATCTTGATTTTACAGTCGCAATCACGTAATTGTGCTGCGAGCGCAAGCCCAACCATACCGCCGCCTATGATAATAATGTCTGCACTTTTCATTTAATTTGTCTTGTGATGTTTTTCTAAACTACGATGTCGAACGCTTACATTTTTATTACGGCTGGCAAAATATTGTGCCAATTGCTCGGCAATAAAAACGGAGCGGTGTTTTCCACCCGTACACCCGATGGCGATGGTGAGATAGCTTCGGTTGTTTTTTTCCAATGACGGCAGCCACATATCCAAATAATTACGGGTGTGGTAAATAAAATTATGCACTTCCGTTTGTCGTTCCAAAAAGTCGATAACCGGTTGCTCTAAGCCCGTCATTGGGCGTAATTCCGGGTTCCAATGCGGGTTTGGCAAGAAGCGGACGTCAAACACATAATCCGCATCAGGCGGTAAGCCGTATTTGAAGCCAAAAGATTCAATCACGATTTTAAGTTCTTTCTCGGAATTGCCTCGTAATAACTCACGTAAATTTTCAGCCAATTCATGAGCGGAGAGATAGGTGGTATCAATAATATAATTTGCTTGTTGGAAAAGCGGTTCTAACAGGCGATTTTCCAAATCGATTGCGCTTTCAAGGGAAAGATCTTGATTTGAAAGCGGGTGTAGGCGACGGGAATCGCTATAACGGCGAATTAAAGTTTTTCGTCCGCAATCTAAAAAAATGAGTTTGGTGTGGATCTGTTTCGGCAATTCTGCAAGTACCGCTTCCAGCGCATTCGGGTTTTCAGGCAAATTGCGAATATCCAGGCTGACAACCGCCGATTGGTTAGACTTGGCTAAAAATTCCGCAAGCTGAGGGATAAGAGGAAGCGGGATATTATCTACACAATAATAGCCGACATCTTCTAAAGCACGTAGTGCGACAGATTTTCCTGCGCCGGAGCGACCGCTGATGATGATTAATTCCATACAACCTCACTATAGATGTTCTTCATGCTGCTGGTCAGCATAGGTTAAAATTTGCCAAATGTCTTGGGCTGATTCGGCTGCTCGGAGGTGTTTAAGGAGGTTTTTATCCGTTAACGCTTGAGCAATATCCGCTAACCCGTCTTTATATTGGGCGCAACTGTTTTCCGGAAAGAGCAGCGCATAGATTAAATCGACTTCTTTATGATCTTGAGCTTCATAATCAATCGGTGTTTCCAGCTGTAAAAAAATGGCAATCGGGCTGTTTAGAGTGAATTCGCAAGCGGGCAATTTGGCGTGGGGGAGTGCTACGCCGTAGTTGAGAGCCGTAGAGCCGAGCTTTTCTCGTTTAAACAAATTGGTAAAACATTCAACAGGGCAGAGTTGTTGTTCGGTATCGGGTTGAATTTCTTGATTGATAAATTCAGCGACGATTTTACCGATCAGTTCTAATGCACGTTTTTTACTGGAGATGACAACACCGTGGTAGATATTGTCGGGTGTTAAAAATTGTGTCAGTTTCATGAGTTGAAAGTTGCAAGCGGTCGATTCTGCAAAAAAATTTGCAAATGTGACCGCTTGTCTTGCCATTACAGTTTAAATTGATCGCCCAAATAGACCCGTTTCACATCCGGATTGTTGAGTACCTCTTGCGGAGAACCGCCGGCGATCATCTGCCCGCTACCGACGATATAGGCTCGTTCGCACACATCTAAGGTTTCACGCACGTTGTGGTCGGTAATCAATACACCGAGTCCGCGTTCTTTTAAATTGACGATGATCTTTTTAATGTCGATAACCGAGATTGGGTCAACGCCTGCAAAGGGCTCGTCTAATAAGATAAATTGAGGATTAGCGGCTAATGCGCGTGCAATTTCAACACGACGGCGTTCTCCGCCCGATAATGATTGCCCTAAGCTGTCCCGAATATGTTCAATATGAAATTCTGCAAGTAGCTCGTCAGCTCGGGCTTTACGTTCAGACTCATTCAGATCTTTACGAATCTGTAATACCGACATTAAATTGTCATAAACGGTTAAGCGGCGGAAGATTGAGGCTTCTTGTGGTAGATAGCCGATACCTTGTTTTGCTCTGTCGTGCATCGGGAGTAGGCTGATATCCTGATCGTCAATACGGATTTGCCCTTGATCGTGACGGACTAAGCCGACGACCATGTAGAATGTGGTGGTTTTCCCTGCTCCGTTCGGGCCAAGTAAGCCGACAATTTCACCGGCATTGACGTGAAGGCTCACATCTTTTACTACTTGGCGACTTTTGTAGCTTTTAGCTAAATGTTCTGCATATAGCGTTGGCATAAGTTCCTACTATTTCTTTTGATCTTGTAATTGCGTTGGAATTAAGACGGTTTTGACACGGCTGTTTTTACTACTGCTCGCTTTAAGTTGCTGTTTTTTCACATCATAAGTAATTTTTTCAGCTTTAATGGTGCTGTCTTCCTGCTTTAATTCCGCATTGCCGATTAAGGTAAGAAATTCGCTGCCCAAATCGTAGTTGATGCTATTACCTTTGCCGTTGACGACTTTTCCGTTATCAAGCGTTTGTTGGAACGTCACCGGTGAGCCTGTGGCGTCAATGGTCTCTTTTTTCCCTTCAACACGGGTAATGATAACTTGCGCCGCATTCACTTTGATTGAGCCTTGGGTAATCACAACGTTGTCGGTAAAAGTCACAATATTGCGTTCCATATCAAGGGATTGACTGCCCGAATCAATTTGAATCGGCTGTTCGGTGTCGTTTTTTAAGGCGTGCGCCTGATAAGTAATACCGAGTAAAAAAGCAAAAAGAAAAGGTTTGGTTAATTTCATTTTATTCCTTAGTTTGTTTATTTTTCGTGTGGCGCTACTGTTTCGGCGCCACAACGGTTGGCTCGATGGATGTTTTGACATTATTTAGTAAAGTTGCGGTTTGTTGCTTTAAATTACCCGTTAGTCCCGTGCCTGTAGTGGTAAATCCCATGCCGATTGAGCGCACTTGTGCTTCGGAGCGAATATCGTGAGTTGTCAGATCAATAGAAAGCTGTGCGGTTTCAATTTTTTGTAAGCGAGAATTAGGATCAAGGCTTTCTATTTTGACATTACCTTGTAAGTGTAACATTCGTTCTTTGCTGATCTCAGCATGATCTGCGGTAATTTTCCACTGTTTCAATGTGGTTTTTTCATCAAAAAGATTTAATAACGGTTTTAAAAATTCTGTACGATCCGTTTCTTCGTAGCGTTTAATCTCTTCGGCTTGAGCGAAATATTGTGGTTTTCCGTTTGGGTCGTAGATCGTTGAGGTTAGCTGTGCTCCCGTATATTCCGGCATACCCTCTTTTTTGATGAGATCCGCCAATTCGGTATTATCCGTGAATTGCTGACTAATAAACCAACCGCCTAAGGCAACGGCAATACACAATAAAATAATGTTTAAACGAAGATTCATATTTCTCTATACCACTCAATAACAGCGGGGAATCATACCATAGTTTTTTATTGCAATATAGAACGAAAATCAGGGGAAAAGTTCGCTTGAATATGAAAAAACCTCAAGGTTTTCCTTGAGGTTTTTTCAGGTAGCCGGTAATTATTTCGCAGCTTTTAACTCTTGATAATATTTTTCATAGAGTTCGATGGCATCACCTACATCATCCTGCCAGTGGCTTTTTTGCAACACTTCGGAAGTCGGGTAAATTGCCGGATCTTCAGTAATTTCTTTCGGTAATTTATCTAACGCTTTCACGTTTGATGTCGGATAACCGATTTCTAAGGTTAATTTTTCAGCCACCGGCGCACTTAATAAGTAGTTGATTAACTTATGTGCCGCATCCGGGTTTTTCGCATTTGAAGGAATTGCGAGGTTGTCAACCCATAGTACAGGGCCTTCTTTCGGGAATACCATATCAACCGGCGCTTGTTCTTTTTTCGCAATACGAATCGAACCGTTCCATAATTGTCCTAATTCCACTTCACCGGCAATAAATGAGTTGGCAGGGTTATCCGAGCTGAATGCCAACACGTTCGGGCGTAATTTGAGTAACTCTTCATACGCAGCTTTGATTACCGCAGGATCTTGCGTATTCGGATCTTGACCTAATTTTAATAACGCAATATTGAATACTTCACGGGCATCGTCTAATAGCTGAACTTTACCTTTGTATTCCGGTTTCCATAAATCAGCCCAAGAGCTGAAATCGCCACCTTGGAATGAGCTTGTATTATAAGCAATACCCGGCGCACCTAATAATTGCGGTAAAGAATATTTGTTACCTTTATCGTAAGGTTTGTCTAACCAGTCTTTGTTAAGATCCGCAATCACAGGGAGTTTGCTGTGATCAAGCTCCATTAACATGCCTTCACGCGCCATTTTTGACACGAAGTAGTTTGTCGGTGCAATAACATCGTAGCCACCGTCTTTTCCCTGAATCTTTAATTTAGCATACATTGTTTCATTTGATTCAAGGGTTGAAACAACAACTTTGATGCCGGTTTCTTTAGTAAATTCTTCTAATAAACCTTCTGGCACATACTCTGTCCAAGTGTAAAGGTGTACAGTACCGTTTGCTAATGCACTATTTGCTCCTAACATCACCATACCAGAAGTGAATGCGACAGCCCATTTTTTCATTAATGTGTTCTCCTAAATGAGTAAAAAAAGAAGATTTGGATCACTCCAACAAATACCTGCCTTTCGCATGAAAGACGGGGGCATTCTAAGCCCCCCCCTACATTTTGCAACAAATTTATTGCAAATTCGCTCATTTTTTAAGCTGACAGCCTAAATTCTACATCACAACGACATCAAATTGATCTTGGTGATAATAAGGTTCGATTTTGATTTCCACTTTCTTACCGATAAACACTTCCAATTCCGCTAAAAGTGCATGGGATTCTTCATGAATCAAATATTCCGCCACACTGCGGGAAGCATACACCACATAACGTTCCGAACGATATAAATGGTGAACCCTCACAATTTCACGCAGAATTTCATAACAAACCGTTTCAACCGTTTTGACCGTTCCCCTGCCTTTACAAGAGGCACAATCACAGCACAATACCCGCTCAAGGCTTTCACGGGTACGTTTACGGGTCATCTCAACCAAGCCCAATTGGGTAAAACCGTTCACATTGGTTTTCACCCGATCGCCTTTCAACGCCTGCTCTAATGACTCCAAAACACGTTGACGGTGTTCTTCTTCCTGCATATCGATAAAATCGATAATAATAATCCCGCCTAAATTGCGTAATTGCAGCTGATGGGCAATCGCTTGCGTTGCCTCAATGTTGGTATTAAAAATGGTATGTGCCAAATTTCGATGACCGACAAACGCCCCCGTATTGATGTCAATGGTTGTCATCGCTTCCGTCTGTTCGATAATCAAATAACCGCCAGATTTTAAATCCACCCGTTTATCCAACGCTTTTTGAATGCCGTCTTCCACCCGATATACGTCAAACAGTGGCTGAGAACCGCTATATAAACTGACACTCTCCGCCAATTCGGGCATAAATTCACTCAAAAACTCCTTCACCTGCTCGTAAGTCATTTTCGAATCAATCTGAATGGACTTAATGTGCGTACCCACGAAATCACGCAACACGCGTTGCGCTAACGCCAGTTCGCCGTACAGCATGGATTTTGCGGGATATTTTCCTTTGCGTTCTAACACTTTTCGCCATAAACGTTTTAAAAATATCGCATCTTGTTCAAGGCTTTCTTCACTGACCTCTTCCGCCGCTGTCCGAACGATAAAGCCGCCAAGCTCGTCGCAGTAAGGTTCCACCAACGCTTTTAAGCGGTTACGCTCCTCTTCGCTTTCAATCCGTTGAGACACACCGACATGGCTGTTTTCAGGCATAAACACAAGGTAGCGGGAAGGCAAAGTTATATCGGTGGTTAACCGTGCGCCTTTGGTTCCAAGCGGATCTTTCACCACCTGCACTACAATATCCTGCCCTTCACGCACAAGCTCACTGATATTTTTCACCACGAATTGTTTTTTTTCGTTCTCATCGACACATTCGGTGTGAGACACAATATCGGATGCATGTAAAAACGCCGCTTTTTCCAACCCGATATCCACAAACGCCGATTGCATCCCTGGCAAGACACGGGTCACACGCCCTTTATAAATATTGCCGACAATCCCACGTTTGGCCTCTCGCTCAATGTGGACTTCTTTTAATATCCCGTTTTCAACTAACGCCACACGGGTTTCGCTAGGGGTGACGTTGACTAATAATTCTGCACAGTTCATTTTCTTTTTCTTGACAAACTTGAAAGTTGGGCGATTTTATCATTAAACAAGCGCTCTGTTTTCGAAAAATTTTTGTAAATATAGCGATATGCCGAATATTTGATTTGACTCAAAAAGACAGATTGCTTTTTTCTGCTTAAGTATTTTTTAAGTTTTCAGCGCTATTTTTTATATCAAGCAATTTTGATTTCTTAAACGGCTAGGTACATTACCTGCTAAATTTAACTATCCGACTTAAGGAGATTATGATGAAAAAAAGTACCCTTTTGGCATTAGCGATAGCGACATAACAACCACAAGATGGCGCTCGTTTGTAACCACAACTGTTCGAAACATGGAAATACTAATATTTTCAATAAGTTAGGTTAATGATATGCTTGTTTTTTATCCAAAATAAGATT
>JBGXMX010000134.1:0-7491 GCA_041809245.1 Glaesserella sp. | reverse complement strand
ATCATCTCGAGTTCATATTGGGGAGAAGGGGTATTTTTAAGCATAGGCATTTCCTTTTTTCGATATGCCTATTAGATCAAACCTCTAGAGAGATGTCTAGAGGTTTGTCAGCGGTCTGAACCGCAATCTTGCGACTGCGGTTCTGATTATTAACGGAACTGTTGATTTAATGGGACTTCAGGATCTGGTTCTTTAGTAATACGGTTACGTAAATCACGGCGGATGACCTCAATTGTCCAGAACCAGAAGATATGACCGACTAATTCGGAAATGTGTTCATAAAGCGGCCACTCTGCAACCGGTGGGGTTAAACCGAGCGCCGGGAATGTGATGTAGTGAACACAGATATTAGCGATGATACCTGCACCGATACCTTGCCAGAATTTAATTTTCGGGAAAATCTCAGCTACGATACAGTAACCGATAGCAAATACTAATGAGAAAATCATATGCGTTACACCGATTGAGTTAAACGGGTGATCGGCAAACATGAACGCAACCGTTTGATAAGGGTCGATACCGATGTAATCACGCAAGAAAACGGCCGGTGGATTTAATACCGCACGAGAACATTGTGCTAATGCATCATTCATTGCTAATGAACCTGCATTTAATGCATCTAACACTGGCTGTGGACACGCCGCAGTGAATAAATCAATCGGGCTACGCGGCGGGAAAGGATGCTCGGCACCCCATTTTACGAACGCTGAGATAATACCGGCGATAATACCGACAAATACCGCTAAACCATAGCGGCGGCGTGATGGATCTGTTTGTTGAAATAAATTCATAGTTGCTCTCCGAGTAAAAACATGGTTTATTTTTTGTTTGAAAATAATTATCAAAACAATCCTATTCTACAAAAATTATCCGTTTGCTGAGAAACAAATCACTTTTTAATTGATGCAAATCAAATTGCACAAATAACAAGCGGTCAGTTCTTACAAAAAATTTACAAGCAAAATACTAAGGTAAGAAAAATTGACAAATTATTTTAAGTATGTAAATATTCATTTGTTTTTGAGAATTGTTTTCAATAACAAGCTTTATCTAAAAGGAAAGTACATATGAAAAAATTTAAACTACTCCCGGTTTCTGCTGTAGTGCTAAGTGCATTATCAGTAACTTCTGTATTGGCAGAGAATAAAGATATTGCAGAGCTTGAGGCTATTAATGTTACCGCTAGTCAAGGTCTGAAAGTAAAAAGTAATGTGGTGACAACACAGAAAAAAGACGAGAGTGTGGAAACCGATCTGCGTGGCTTACTCAAAGACGAGCCTGCGATCAATCTCGGGGGCGGTAACGGAACTTCTCAATACTTATATCTTCGTGGTATGGGGCAAAATTCGGTTGATGTAAAAATTGATAATGCCTATTCAGACAGCCAAATCCACTATCACCAAGGTCGCCATATGCTTGATCCAGCGTTAGTGAAAGTGGTTTCTGTACAAAAAGGGGCTGGGAGTGCTTCAGCAGGTATCGGTCAAACGAACGGTGCGATTGTGGCTAAAACTTTAGATGCCTTAGAGCTATTAAAAGATAGCGATAAAAACTTCGGTGCAAAAGTAGGGGCTGGCGTAAGCACAAATCACGCACATAACTACAATGCAGCTGTATTTGGTAAAGGCGAAATTTTTGATGTGTTAGTTTCAGCTAATCGTGTCAAAGAAAGCGATTATGAGGGTGGCAAAGATTATTACGATGAAGTAAATAAAACCAAACGTGTTTTAAATAGTGCTTTAGACAAAATCAGCTACTTAGCGAAAATTGGTGCAACTTTAGGCGATCATCGTTTCGTATTAAGTCACTTAAATGAACAGCACGAAGGTGTTCGTACTGTTCGTGAAGAATTTGGTATGTTTGGTCCACGCCAAGCACCAGCTGATCGTAAAATGTCTGTAACCAATACTAACTTAGAATGGACAGGTAAAAATTTAGGCTTTGTTCAAGAAGCGACAGCTAATGTGTATCGTTTAGTGCAAGGTCGTTGGTCTGCTAACGACTCAGGTAATGGTTATGCGGGCGGTAATAAAAATCAAGGTTCAACCAAAATTAAAGTTGTAACAACAGGTGCAAATGTTAACTTTGATTCTGCATTACACGAAAATGTATTGTTAAAATATGGTGTAAATTATCGCCATCAAGAAGCGAAACCACATACAAAATTCAATACAAAACTTGTTAACCAAGAAAAAACAGATACAGGCTTATATGTTGAAGCTATTACTACCCCTGTAGAAAAAATTGTTTTAACCACAGGTGTTCGTTATGACCACTTTAATTTTAAAGCAATGGACGGAAAAAAACGTAGCGATGGTGCAATCAACCCAAGTGTAGGAATTATTTATGAACCAATCCAATACTTAAGCCTAAGTGCAAGCCATAACTATGCAACTCGTAGTCCACGTATGCACGATGCATTAATGGCTCACGGTAATCGTGGTGTAGTCTCCATTGGTAGCAATACTAAGGCAGAACAAGCCCGCAATACAGAAATCGGTTTCAACTATGATAATGGTACATTCAGCTTTGATGGTAGCTATTTCTGGCAACACATTAAAGATGCATTAGGTACAACCAATGGTCGTGATAACCACGGTAATGATGCACAGCTCATCGTAAATGCAGGTAAAATTAAAAACCGTGGCTATGAACTAAATGCTGGCTACCACAACAACGGTTTTACTGCTCGAGTAGGTGTGGCACATAGCAAACCTCGTTTCTATTCACAAACAATATGGGCAAAAGATTCAACAGGTAAGCTTACAGAAAAAGCTTTATTGAGCGGTAACCCTGAATACGCCTCTGCAATTGGTCGTACTTGGACTGCATCTTTAAGCTACCGCTTTGAACAGCCTAATGTGGAAGTGGGTGTACACCACCGTATTGTTGAAAAAGTAAAAGCATCTGATAACTACTTTGTTACAGGCGGTACTTTAAAAACAGGTTCTGATCAAGGTAAAGACGGCTATAACGTAACTGACATCACAGTAAACTGGAAACCGTTTAACAACGATAAAATGAATGTGAATTTTGCAATTGATAACGTGGCTAACAAACTATACAAAGCACACGCACAACGTGGCGATTTTCCAGGTCGTGGTCGCGAGTTCCGTTTAGGTGTAAATTACACATTCTAATCTTTTCAATTTAATGTTCACCCTTATCAATAACGCTCGATTTATCGGGCGTTATTTTTAACGTTTGCTAACTTATAGCAAACGTTTGCGCAATCCGTTATAATCCGCCCCAAATTTTCTTTCATTTTTATGGAACTGCCCAATGACTGTACAAACCTTTCGTGGCTCACCTGCCTTATCTGACTTTCGTTTAAACCAACTTCAACAAAAATTCGAGCAACATCAACTACCTGTCAAATCGGTCTATGCCGAATATTTGCATTTTGTTGAGCTAAACCGACCGCTTGTAGCGGATGAAACACAAAAAATCCAAGAGCTGTTGCATTATGGTCCAACCCTTGCGGAGCACGAACCGACGGGCTTTTGTTTAATTGTAACCCCACGAGTTGGCACGATCTCTTCGTGGTCGTCAAAAGCGACAGATATTGCCCATAACTGTGGCTTATCGGCGGTAAACCGCATTGAGCGTGGTTTGGCGTACTATTTTGAGTTTGAACAAGCATTGAATGAAGCAGAGTTGGCAACCCTAAAAGGCTTGTTGCACGACCGTATGTTAGAAACTGTTTTAACCGATGAAAACCAAGCAAGCCAACTGTTCGCCCAACATGAGCCGAAACCGTTTACGACCGTAGATATTTTAAACGGCGGTCGCAAAGCCTTAGAAGTGGCAAACGTGGAATTAGGTTTAGCGTTGGCAGAAGATGAAATTGATTATTTGGTGGAAAATTTCACAGCGTTAAACCGTAATCCGCACGACATTGAGCTTTATATGTTCGCACAGGCAAACTCCGAGCATTGTCGCCACAAAATTTTTAACGCAGACTGGACAATTGACGGCGAAAAACAAGAGAAATCGCTGTTCAAAATGATTAAAAACACCTTCGAGAAAACCCCTGATTATGTGCTTTCCGCCTATAAAGATAATGCGGCGGTAATGGAAGGTTCAACCGTGGGTCGCTTCTTCCCTGATCAAGACGGACAATATCGCTATCATCAAGAAGATGCGCATATTTTAATGAAAGTAGAAACCCACAACCACCCGACAGCTATTTCGCCATTCCCGGGGGCGGCGACAGGCTCAGGCGGTGAGATCCGTGATGAAGGGGCAACAGGGCGTGGTGCAAAACCAAAAGCAGGTTTAACCGGTTTCTCGGTATCTAACTTGGTGATCCCAAACTTTGAACAACCGTGGGAAAATCCGCTTTCTAAGCCGAACCGTATCGCTTCTGCGTTAGACATTATGATTGAAGGTCCACTTGGCGGGGCAGCATTTAACAATGAATTTGGTCGCCCTGCGTTGCTTGGCTATTTCCGTACTTATGAAGAAAAAGTAAACAGCTTTGGCGGAGAAGAAGTGCGTGGTTATCACAAACCGATTATGCTCGCCGGCGGTATCGGTAACATTCGTGCCGAACACGTTCAAAAAGGCGAAATTCCTGTTGGGGCGAAGTTAATTGTGCTTGGCGGCCCTGCGATGAATATCGGTTTAGGTGGCGGTGCAGCTTCATCAATGGCTTCAGGAAAATCTAAAGAAGATTTAGATTTTGCTTCTGTTCAACGTGAAAATCCAGAAATGGAACGCCGTTGCCAAGAAGTGATCGACCGTTGCTGGCAGTTAGGCGATGAGAACCCGATTTTATTTATTCACGATGTGGGTGCCGGCGGTTTATCGAATGCAATGCCGGAATTAGTTCACGACGGCGATCGTGGCGGTAAGTTTGATTTACGCAAAATTTTGTGTGACGAAAAAGGAATGTCACCGCTTGAAATCTGGTGTAACGAGTCGCAAGAGCGTTATGTATTAGCGGTTGCAGCAGACAAATTGCCATTATTTGAAGCACTTTGCCAACGTGAGCGTGCGCCTTATGCAGTGATCGGCGAAGCGACGGAAGAGAAACATTTAACCCTGCACGATGATCATTTTGGCAATAATCCGATTGATTTACCGATGAACGTGCTACTCGGCAAAACGCCGAAAATGCACCGTCAGGTTTCGTCAAAAACCGTCCAAAACCCACCGCTTGCACAGGAAGACATTCAACTTAAAGAAGCCTTCCACCGTGTGTTACGCTTGCCAGTGGTGGCGGAAAAAACCTTCTTAATTACCATCGGCGACCGCTCGGTCACAGCGATGGTCGCTCGTGATCAGATGGTCGGTCCGTGGCAAATCCCTGTTGCCGACTGTGCTGTAACCACCGCAAGTTTAGACAGTTATCACGGCGAAGCAATGTCAATGGGCGAACGTGCACCGGTTGCCTTACTTGACTTCGGAGCATCTGCTCGCTTAGCGGTAGCGGAAAGCATTACTAACATTGCCGCAACCAATATCGGCGATATTAAACGCATTAAACTCTCGGCAAACTGGATGTCGGCGGCAGGTCACGCAGGTGAAGACGCAGGACTATATGAAGCGGTGAAAGCGGTGGGCGAAGAGCTTTGCCCTGCACTCGGTATTACTATTCCTGTGGGTAAAGACTCAATGTCAATGCGTACCACTTGGGAAGAGAACGGCGAGCAAAAAGCGGTTACCGCTCCACTTTCTCTCGTCATTTCGGCTTTCGCCCGTGTGGAAGATGTGCGTAAAACCGTTACTCCACAACTTCGCACCGATAAAGGTGCAACTCGCTTATTGTTACTTGATTTAGGTGAAGGCAAAAACCGCTTAGGTGCAACAGCGTTAGCACAAGCTTACAAACAACTTGGCGATAAACCAGCTGATGTCGTGAATGTGGAAACCTTGAAAAACTTCTTCAACGCAATGCAAGTTTTAGTCGCTGATGATAAATTACTCGCTTACCACGACCGTTCAGACGGTGGTTTAATCACCACCCTTGCAGAAATGGCGTTTGCCGGCAACTGTGGCGTATCAGCTCACATTACCGCATTAGGTGACAACGATTTAGCGGTGTTATTCAACGAAGAACTCGGTGCCGTTATTCAAATCAAAGAGAGCGACTTAAATGCGGTGCGTGATGTATTGAAAGCCCACAACTTGTTACACATCACCAAAGACATCGGCTCGGCAACGGAAGGCGATCTGTTTGAGATCACCAGTGGCACACGCAAATTACTCAGCGAAAAACGCTCTGAATTGCGTGGAATTTGGGCGGAACTTACACACCAAATGCAACGCTTGCGTGACAACCCTGAATGTGCCGATCAAGAATTTGCAACCAAAAAAGACCCGAATAACAAGGGCTTATCTGCATTCTTAACCTATGATGTCAATGAAGATATTGCCGCACCGTTTATCAACCGTGGTGTCAAACCAACAGTGGCAATCTTGCGTGAACAGGGCGTAAACAGCCATTACGAAATGGCAGCCGCCTTCGACCGTGCGGGCTTCAATGCGATTGATGTGCATATGAGCGACTTAATGGCTGGCAGACACAATCTCGCCGACTTCAATGCTCTCGTGGCGTGCGGTGGCTTCTCTTACGGCGACGTACTTGGTGCAGGCGGCGGCTGGGCGAAATCGATCCTATTCAACCCAATGCTACGCGATCAATTCAGCCAATTCTTCGCCAACCCGAACACCCTTGCATTAGGTGTATGTAACGGTTGTCAAATGGTGTCAAACTTGGCGGAAATCATTCCAGGCACAGAAAACTGGCCTCGCTTCGTGCGTAACAAATCCGAACGCTTTGAAGCCCGTGTGGGACTGGTGAAAATCAACGACACCAATTCACTCTGGTTCAGCGGAATGGCTGGCTCGCATATGCCGATTGCCGTTTCCCACGGTGAAGGACAGGTGGAATTCAAGCGGTCAGATCAGCTTGAAAATTTACAAAAACAGAACTTGGTGATCGCCCAATACATCGACAATAACGGCAACCCAACCGAAGTTTACCCAGCCAACCCGAACGGCTCAGTAAACGGCATTACCGCTATTTCTAACGTGGACGGACGAGTTGCGATTATGATGCCACACCCTGAACGTGTTTACCGCGCAGTGAGCAACTCTTGGTATCCGGAAGACTGGACGGAAGATGGGGCTTGGATGCGGATTTTTAGAAATGCGAGGGTAGTGTTGAAGTAATCTAGTACTTATTGTGGCACTCGTCATAGATCACAACTGTTCGAAACATTGTAACATATTGATTTAATTAGATTAAATTGGGGTTTTGTAAAGGTTTCTTTATCATTTGCAATTTATAAAATGCTTTAAGACCCTAAAATAGACGATTAAATTTGAGATTTTTTATTATAATCTTCTAAAAAAGTCACAATCCTAAGTTATTTGTATATCTTGGGCTTTTAATCAAAATCTTATTTTGGATAAAAAATAAGCATATTATTAACCTAACTTATTGAAAATATTAGCATTTCCATGTTTCGAACAGTTGTGGTT
>JBGXMX010000133.1:0-5391 GCA_041809245.1 Glaesserella sp. | reverse complement strand
GATCACTTCAAGTGGTGTCGGGAATTTTTGGCGAGCTTCTTCGGTATCTTCAATAATGTAATTAGTAATCCCTTTCACGAGAGCGTGTTTTAACCGTTCTTCCACCGCCCAAGTACGCCATTCGGCAACACCGCTGTCTTCATTGCTACTAGCGGTTACATTTCGGTATTTTTCTGCAATATCCAACAGGCGATCAGTCGCATCAGGACGGCGATTTAACACCGCATCTTCAATCACATCACGCAATTCAGGATCGAGATCGTCATAAATTGCCAGTTGCCCTGCGTTCACAATCCCCATATCCATTCCCTGCTTGATAGCGTGGTAAAGGAACACAGCGTGAATGGCTTCACGCATCACGTTGTTGCCACGGAACGAGAAGGACACATTCGACACACCGCCCGAAATTTTGGCGTGCGGTAAGCTACGTTTAATGCGACCTGTGGCGTTGATAAAGTCCACGCCGTAGTTATTGTGTTCTTCAATCCCCGTACCAATAGCAAAAATGTTCGGGTCAAAAATAATATCTTCAGGCGGAAAGCCCACTTGGTTCACGAGAATATCGTAAGCTCGGGTACAGATTTCTACCTTGCGTTCTTCGGTGTCCGCTTGCCCCACTTCGTCAAACGCCATCACGACCACCGCCGCACCATAACGGCGAACCAGTTTCGCTTGGTGGATAAATTTTTCTTCGCCTTCTTTCAGGGAAATAGAGTTCACAATTCCCTTGCCTTGCACCGACTGCAAGCCAGCTTCAATCACTTCCCATTTGGACGAGTCAATCATCACAGGCACTTTCGCTGCATCAGGCTCAGTCGCCATAATGTTGAGGAAACGGGTCATACATTTTTGCGAGTCGAGTAACGCCTCGTCCATATTCACATCAATCACTTGCGCACCGTTTTCCACCTGATCGATAGCGATCTCAATGGCTTCGCTGAATTTTTCTTCTTTAATCAAGCGTTTAAATTTCGCCGAACCTGTTACGTTATTGCGTTCGCCTACGTTTACAAACAGGCTTTCATCATCAATGTTTAACGGCTCAAGCCCCGACAAACGCATTGCGGTTTTGATTTCAGGTAAGGCACGAGGTTTAATCCCTGCCACTACGTCCGCAAAAGCCTTGATATGTTCAGGTGTGGTACCGCAACAGCCACCCACGATATTTAAGAAACCGCTTTCCGCCCACTCTTTGATGTGAGCCGCCATCTCTTCCGCCCCCAAATCGTAGCCGCCAAAAGCATTCGGCAAGCCTGCATTCGGGTGAACGGACACATAGGTTTCACAGATTTTCGACATCACTTCCACATAAGGACGCAACTCTTTCGGGCCTAAGGCACAGTTCAAACCAAAGCTGAGCGGTTTCGCGTGGCGGAGCGAGTTGTAAAAGGCTTCGGTGGTTTGCCCTGAAAGGGTACGCCCGGAGGCATCGGTAATGGTTCCCGAAATCATAATCGGCAATGTCACGCCCAGTTCTTCAAACACTTGGTCAATCGCAAAGGCTGCAGCTTTGGCGTTCAAGGTATCGAAGATGGTTTCGATCATAATGATGTCCGAACCACCTTCAATTAAGCCACGGGTTGCTTCCGCATAGGCATCGACTAATTCCATAAAAGTAATGTTACGAAAACCGGGGTCGTTCACATTTGGCGAAATCGAGGCGGTACGATTGGTTGGACCGAGAATACCCGCCACAAAACGCGCTTTTTCAGGTGTGCTGTATTTATCTGCTGCAATCCGAGCCAGCTTCGCCCCTGCAAAATTTAGCTCGTAAGCGACCGCTTGTAAGTCGTAGTCCGCTTGTGCAATGGTGGTGGAACTGAAGGTATTGGTTTCAATAATATCCGCCCCGGCTGCAAGGTATTTTTCGTGAATAGAGGAAATCACTAAAGGTTGGGTCAGGGTAAGTAGATCGTTGTTGCCGCGTAGATCAATTTTAGAATGTTTAAAACGCTCGCCACGGAAATCCGCTTCGGTCAGTTTAAATTGTTGGATCATCGTCCCCATCGCACCGTCTAGGATTAAGATGCGTTGGGCTAGGGCGGTTTTTAATTGTTCAATTCGGTTGTGTTGCATAATTTTTCCAAGCAAAAATAAAATGAATGGCAAAGATAATAGGGAGCAAGAACAGAGGTGTCAAACATTGTTTTTCATATCTCAATCCAGCCTGTTTTTAAACAACCAAATAAAATACAATCAATTAAATACCGAGATGGGCGCTCATTTGTAGTGAGTACCTATTGTAAAAGAGAGTGAGGGTATGCGGCACACGTTAAAAAACGTGCGCCAACAAGGATTTGGCAAGACAAGCGGTGGGATTTGGATAAAATTTTGCAAATTTCTCCGTGAATCCGACCGCTTTCCTTTTCCTTTTTAGGCTATTTTCAGGTAAAATCCGCCGATTATTTTTCTTTTATCAATAACAATACAAATAGGACATTTACTGCCCTTATGAAAATGCAGAACATTCGTAACTTTTCTATTATTGCTCACATTGACCACGGTAAATCGACTTTATCTGACCGCTTGATCCAAACTTGCGGTGGTTTGTCGGATCGTGAAATGGAAGCTCAAGTGTTAGATTCTATGGATCTTGAGCGTGAGCGTGGTATTACCATTAAAGCACAAAGTGTTACCTTAAATTATCAAGCGAAAGATGGTCAAACCTATCAGTTAAACTTTATCGACACCCCGGGACACGTTGACTTCTCTTATGAAGTTTCTCGTTCCCTTGCCGCCTGTGAAGGAGCGTTGTTGGTCGTAGATGCTGGACAAGGTGTGGAAGCGCAAACCCTTGCTAACTGTTACACGGCAATTGAGATGGATTTGGAAGTGGTGCCGATTTTAAACAAAATCGACTTGCCTGCGGCTGATCCTGAGCGTGTTGCAGAAGAGATTGAAGATATTGTCGGGATTGACGCGATGGAAGCGGTGCGTTGCTCGGCAAAAACTGGCGTGGGTATCGATCTCGTTTTAGAAGAAATTGTGGCGAAAATTCCAGCCCCAGAAGGTGATCCTGATGCACCGTTGCAAGCCTTGATTATTGACTCGTGGTTCGATAACTATTTAGGCGTAGTTTCCCTTGTGCGTGTCAAAAATGGTGTGTTGAAAAAAGGCGATAAAATCAAGGTAATGAGTACAGGACAATCTTATCAAGTGGATCGTCTCGGTATTTTCACGCCAAAACAAGTGGATACAACGGAATTAAAAACAGGCGAAGTAGGTTGGGTGGTCTGTGCGATTAAAGATATTTTAGGTGCACCGGTTGGGGATACTTTAACCCATCATCACAACCCTGCAAGTGAAGTGTTACCGGGCTTTAAAAAAGTAAAACCGCAAGTTTACGCAGGTTTGTTCCCGATTAGCTCTGATGATTATGAAGCGTTCCGTGATGCGTTGGCGAAATTGAGCTTAAATGATGCGTCGCTTTTCTATGAGCCGGAAAACTCAACAGCATTAGGCTTTGGCTTCCGCTGTGGCTTCTTAGGTTTGTTACATATGGAGATCATTCAAGAGCGTTTAGAGCGTGAGTATGATTTGGATCTCATTACTACGGCACCTACGGTAGTCTATGAAGTGGAACAAACGAATGGCGAGATTGTCTATGTAGATAGCCCGTCGAAGTTGCCTGCGATTAACAATATTTCGGAAATTCGTGAGCCGATTGCAGAGTGTAATATGCTTGTACCACAAGAGTTTTTAGGTAATGTGATTACCTTATGTGTGGAGAAGCGTGGTGTGCAGACAAATATGGTTTACCACGGTAACCAAATCGCATTAACCTATGAAATTCCGATGGGTGAAGTGGTGTTGGATTTCTTCGACCGCTTAAAATCGACTTCGCGTGGTTATGCGTCGTTGGATTATGGTTTCAAACGTTTCCAAGCGGCAGATATGGTGCGTGTGGATATTATGATCAACGGCGAGCGTGTTGATGCGTTGGCGTTAATCGTCCACAAAGCCAACGCCCCTTATCGTGGTCGTGAGTTAGTGGAAAAAATGAAAGAGTTAATTCCACGTCAGCAATTTGATATTGCGATCCAAGCGGCGATTGGTAACCATATTATCGCTCGTTCGACGGTGAAACAGCTTCGTAAAAACGTATTGGCGAAATGTTACGGCGGTGACGTAAGCCGTAAGAAAAAACTGTTGCAGAAGCAGAAAGAAGGTAAAAAACGGATGAAATCTTTAGGTAACGTGGAAGTGCCGCAAGAAGCGTTCTTAGCGATTTTGCACGTTGGGAAGGATTAGTGAACAGATATATGTAGGGACACACTGAGTGTGTCCACATATAACATTCATATCTATTGATAAATTAAATGTTGTAATGGACACACTCAGTGTGTCCCTACATTTTGGATAGTAAATAAATACTAAAAGGAGTGAGTGTTAAATATGAGCAATATTTTAACCATTGGTTTTATTGCAGTATTGTACGGTGTTTGGACGGTGTTGGATTCAATGCAACTGCCAAATACAATTTCCATTATATTAGTAGGTTTGGTCGTTATTTGTGGTGGCTTTTGGTCGTTTTACAAATTTAGTGCTGAACCTCGCCGCTTGCGTGCGATTGAGCGTGAAGAAAAGCGTTTGGGCAAACCGCTCTCAGCAGAAGAAAAAGCCGCAATTCAACCTCGTTCATTAGTTGGGGATTTTTTTGCGTCACTATTTGGGGTGTTAGCATTAGTCACTATTTTACGTTCATTTATTTTTGAGCCGTTCCAAATTCCAAGCGGCTCAATGGAGCCAACATTACGCGTGGGTGATTTTCTGTTAGTGAATAAATTTACTTATGGAATTAAAGACCCGATTTGGCAAAATACGCTTGTTCCGATGGGCAAGCCTGAACGTGGGGATATTGTGGTATTTAAAGCCCCAAAACAGCCACACGTTGATTATATTAAGCGTGTTGTGGGTGTCGGTGGCGACCGTGTGAAATATGATTTCCATACCCGTAATTTAACCGTTGTTCACGGCGATTCGGGCAAAGAAGTGGTGTTTAAATACGAAGGCGGTACACCAAATCCAGACTTTTTCTACCACGGTGAAATGCAAGTTGAACGTACCGAAATTGGTGATGTTACCCACCAAATTTTAAATAATCCGCACGCTTTTAACTACGAGCCTTATTTCTTCAAACAAGACGGTATTCCTGCTGGGGAATGGATTGTGCCAGAAGGGCATTATTTTGTGATGGGGGATAACCGTGATAACAGCGAAGACAGTCGTTTCTGGGGATTTGTGCCTGAAAAGAATATGGTCGGTAAAGCAAGTGTTATTTGGTTAAGTCTTGATAAGAAACCGAATGAATTTCCAAGCGGATTACGTTTTGAGAGAATGTTTACGGCGATTAAATAAAGAGAAAATTTCCCCCTTTGAAAAAGGGGGATT